>CAZDMX010000413.1:0-2623 GCA_964506085.1 uncultured Thiothrix sp.
GCGTCACGTTGGGGTTCGTGCCTCACCCACAACCTACATAATCTGCTTTTACAACCCCTACTTAGGGGAGAGGGACTGTCACTAATTAGTCACAATAAAATATGAATCTACCCAATCTACCAACGTCCTTAACATTACTACGTATGTTCATGATTCCGCTGATGGTGATAGCTCACTACATGAATTACCCCTTCACCGCCGCAACCATCTTCGGTCTAGCGGGATTAACAGACTGGGCTGACGGTTATTACGCCAGAAAACTCAATCAAGAATCACGCTTAGGCGCTTTCCTTGATCCTCTCGCTGATAAATTAATGGTAGTGGTGGCCTTATTGTTAATAGTAGAACGAGAAGCTGATCTTTGGATAACCTTAGCAGCGATTGCCATTATTGGACGTGAAGTTATTATTTCCACGTTACGCGAATGGATGGCGGAAGTAGGGCAGAGAAGCAAAGTTGCAGTAGCGTTTATTGGAAAAGTAAAAACTACGGCACAAATCATTGCCATGATATTTTTACTCTATAACCAACCACTTTTTGGTTTTATCCCAATACGTGAACTAGGCTTAATTGCATTAGCTATTGCCACCGCATTAACCCTGATATCCATGGTGCAGTATTTGATGAGTGCATTTAGTTCTTCCGAATAAAAATGAATGATCACAAGAATGAGAAAATAAATAAAAGCAAACCTAAGCATGGATTTAACACATATATAGGTAGATTCGCACCTTCACCAACAGGACAGCTGCATATGGGTTCTCTGGTAGCGGCTGTGGGTAGTTATCTTCGAGCAAAAAATCAGCAGGGCCAGTGGTTAGTACGCATGGAAGACCTGGATCCTTTGCGTGAAGTACCTGATGTCGCTAGTGATATTCTACTAACTCTGGAAGCCCATGGACTCTACTGGGATGGTGAGGTTGTTTATCAAAGCCAAAGACAGGAACTTTATGCAGATGCTCTTCGCCAATTAATTGACGCTGGTCAGGTATATACCTGCACTTGTACACGTAAAGCATTGAAAAGAACAGCGAAGAGAGGGCAGTACGGTATTATTTATCCTGCAACGTGTCGTGATTTAAAACATTCATTTGAATTGTCCAAAGCTATTCGAGTACGCACGAATAGCGATAACATCTGTTTTAACGATAGATATATAGGGCAACAGTGCCAAAACATTGAGGAGGACTTGGGTGATTTTATTATCAAACGATCTGATGGATATTTTGCCTATCAATTAGCCGTGGTAGTTGATGATGAAGTACAAGGTGTGACTGAAGTAGTGCGCGGTGAGGATTTATTAAATAATACTCAAAGGCAGATATATCTACAAAGACTATTAGGTTATAGACAACCTAACTACTGCCATTTACCAATGGTTACCAATCAGCAAGGCCAAAAGCTTAGTAAACAAACCCATGCACCCGCTTTACAGAAGGCCAGCGCTGCCGCCAATTTAATTCAGGCACTTGAGTTTTTGGGAGTCTATAATATATCAAAGAATGATGTTGTTTCTGAGTTAAAAAATGAAACACCTGAATCTATTTTGCAATGGGCAGTTACGAATAATAATATGTAATTATTATTGCGCCGTCCCTTACATCGCCCTGCAAATAACAAACAGGAAAGAAAATGAATAAATGGATTTTATTAATTTTTACCGCGCTATTCTCGCTGTCGTTCTTGCTGGCGTGTTCAAGTAAAGATGAAAGTGAAGCGAATCAAACCATCACTATCGCAGGCACAAGTAATAACACAGAAGAATCTTCCTCTCCTGTTTTTCTTGAAGTAGCCTTAAATACAGTCAACATGCGTAAATCCCCCAGCATGGATAGCCCTGTAGTCAGTAAATTGGCAGTAAATAGCAAAATTGAATGGCTGAACCAGATAAGTAATGTTATTGCACCCGTAAAACTAAGGGGGGTGCGTTATAACGATCCTTGGCTATATGTTAAAAATTCAGCAGATGAAACAGGTTGGGTTTATGCTGCAACCATCAAGGTAATTTCCAGAACTAAAGTAGCGCAAGATTTGAAGCATCAGTTACTTACGAGACGTATTGATACTTTTTTCGGAAGCGATCTTTCAACTGCAATCACTAATTATCGTCAGGCCTATATTCAAGCTGATAGTAGTGAAAGGTTTGCTAATGTCTATAACTATGGTCAGGGCTTAAGAGATCAGTTAGTTGAAACTCTCAAGAAAAAAGCCTCTGCATCAAACAAGCCAGCTGCTGATATGTCTTGGCTGGATCAGATTCTTCCCGGTTATTCTCATAGCATCATAGACAATGGAAAAAGTTATTACTTGTATGCTGATTATCAACAAATGAGCAAGAAAGCTCAGCAAACCGATGGTATCGAAGATGATCAGTTTATTGATTTTAACCTAACCGCTTTTACCAATGGAAAGGAGACCCCTGAGCTTGCTCATAAGGATAAACAATTTTTATTGAAACTCGATGAGTTAACTAGTTCTCTTCCACTATTCAAAGATTCGTTAGAGGCTTTGAAAAACAGAATCATTAAATGAAGCTTTCCAAATAAAGGGGACCTCTATTAATTAGAAGGTAGTGGGTTAAATCTGTTGTTTATAATCAGCTAAACTTTATGTTCCACATCCT
>CAZDMX010000414.1:0-2605 GCA_964506085.1 uncultured Thiothrix sp.
GCATCACTATCTACTTGATCAAGCACAACAAGCAAGCCACCTCCTGATCCAAGTATTTGCTCTACCCTACTCCCAAACTGCTGTTGAATAGTCTCTATGCTTTTCTGGATGGTATTTTCTAGCGCAACGTCCTCTTTATTCTTAACACCGTGGAGGTCTGTTTCATCACCACCCATATCCGGCAATGATAAGCCCTCCCCTGCTTGAGTTTGTTCTGCTGAGTCTTTCCCGCTGATGTCCTCATCAGCCAAATCTTCAACCAGCGTTTCCAGTAATTTCTTGCTTACTCCTACCACGTCTTCAGTAGCATCTGGATCAATCACATTGTCAAACAATTCACGCTTACCACTCACCAGAGACATCACGTGCATTTCATAAGAGTCTTCACTCACTATCAAAATAGATTGCACAGAATTCTTCTGCCCAAGACGATGTACACGGGCAATACGCTGATCCAATATCGCCGGATTCCAAGGCATATCCAAGTTGATAACAACAGAAGCATTTTGCAGGTTAAGCCCTACACCGCCAGCATCGGTAGAAATAAATACTTGCACTGAATCATCATCACGAAAACGATCTATTAAGTCGCCCCGTTTACTGGTCGGCACGCCACCATGCAAATGTACAAAGCCAACACCCATTTCTTGCAAACGCTGTTCGACCATTGTCGTCATCAGCTTCCATTGCGAGAAGACAACGGCTTTCAATCCCGATTGCACACACAGTTCGTCAATCAGGTTTTCCATTTCATCCAGCTTGGGTGAACCTACTGTTTCCTTATCCACAAGACCTGCTGCATTACAGGCCATTCTTGCCCGTTGCAATGCCGCCATCATCTGGTTTTGTTCTACCGGTGTTAGTGGACGAGTCTTTGCAATGCTTGCCAATCGACCCGCTGCGGAAACTGCTTCGTCATGCAATTCAGCTTGTTTCTCTGTGAGTTTTACATCCAGTCGTTGCTCAATGCGCTTTGGAAGCTGATCACTGACTAGGCTTCTATCACGACGTAACATAACCGGCTCTAAACGACGACGTAACTCCGATAAGTTACGATAGCCCAGTACTTTGCCACGCTCATCTGTAAGGTGAAAATCTATGAGGTAACGCCATAATGGCCCTAGCACATCCGAATCCACTACTTGCATTAAGCTAAACAAATCTTCTAGTCGATTTTCTAACGGTGTACCTGTAAGAACAAAAGCATAACGAGATGGAATGAGTTTAATGGTTGAGGCGATTTTGGTACGCCAATTTTTAATACGTTGCGCCTCATCCAGAATCAATAAATCAGGATTCAAAACCTCATTAATCACACTCAAATCACGCAATACCAACTCGTAATTGATAATGTAAAAGCCACTACCCCGATGGTATTGCACGCTACGTGCTTCAGGCTTGCCTTCTATAATCTGCACAGAATAGTCAGTAAACTTCTCTATCTCACGCGCCCATTGCTGTTTTAGAGAAGCAGGACAAACGACTAAAACTCGCTTTACTCCAGCATTTTTCATTAACCAGCTAGCAGCACCAATCGCCTGTAACGTCTTACCCAAGCCCATATCATCCGCTAACAGCGCCCGGCCATTAGCCGCAAGGAAAGCAACCCCTTCCACCTGATAAGGATAAAGCTTGGCTGTCACGCCCGGTAAATGCCCATTAGATGCTTCAATTTGCTCACGTATTTTTAAGGCATGAACTTTTTGACTGGCTTGAATCGCTAAACGCTGTACAAAAGCAGTCGCATCTTCGCCCAAATGCAGGTCACTACGATCACGCACCTGTGCAGTAAAGTGAAAATACTCATCAGGCATACGACCTTTAAACAAGCCGCTGGCATCGAAATAGTCATCCAGCAACTGACTCAAATCAGGCGCAATATCCGTGGTGCGATGTAATAAGAGTTGGGGAGGATACTCAACCTCCCAACTCAGGTATATATAAGAAACGGGCGCTGCTTCTTGGTTAATTTGCTGATAATCATCACGCTGACTAATCTTATGCAAGACGGCTTCAATATGTTTGCAAGTCCCCAACTGGTTAATAGCAAAATCCTGACAATCACAGACATTGCTACGTTTTTGTATTGAACGGATATTGACACGATAGCTACGTGGAAACGCCAAGCTAGAGGTGATTGATGCTGCCTTCCACGAACCAAACCAGGGCTGCCCCTCAACATGCTCGGCAATAACTTCGTTGCGACCTCGTTTAGCCCGCAACTCAATCGCACTATCCACAGCCCCTAAGAATTCATGGTTTTCTGATTTTGAAGCATAACTGTAAAGAACCGCAACAGCATGAGCACACACCGACGAAGAGGTATGGCACTCGCAATCAACTAATAAATTACCGTCTGCTGAGTACGACAAGTGACAGTTCATGCTTTCCTCAGAGTCACCATCCTCAACACCTGCACGTAAGTTTTCTGCTGTCGGGATCAGGCTATAGACACGATTCTCCTTAAACCATGCCAAACCTTGACGCAGGGTTTCGTCATCTGCAATGGCTTTTAGCTGATCGGTATCGTAGAGGAAAGGGTCTTTGTCTGTTGCTGAGGAATTTAAGGACGTTGAGAACTCAGAAGACGGCACATTTTCTATCA
>CAZDMX010000415.1:0-2602 GCA_964506085.1 uncultured Thiothrix sp.
CTTTATCTTCAGCACTCTAGTCACTCTCGCTACGTTTCAACTGAGTTTTTTAGGATTATTTTCCGATCAAATAAGTCGAATAGCCGTAGTTCTTTAACGAATTTGATCGGAAAATAGGCATATATCAGAATGGGTTGTAGTAGCTTCGCTATTCTCGGACAGCCTCTAGAACATCAACCAAGTCTGCTTTAAGACTCAGTATTTTTCTGAGGCTATTGAGAAACACGAACTGACAGATCACATGTCATAAGGAGTATTTTAAATAAAATTAATGAGATAATACGAATAATTGAACTATACTGTGCTCAATCAGGTCAAAAAACAGCATTACATATATCTCTCATTTTATGAAATATTCCTATTATCTCCGCTACATTATTATCGGGATTATTGCTTTCTCATTAATGTCCCAAGTTTCGGCGGCATTGGCAGATGGAAATTCCATCCCCTTGACTCTTTCGGATAAGACTCAGGCTAATATTTCTATTCAGGGTAGCAATGTCATTGCACAACTTCAGAACGGCAATACACTTGTTCTAGTTAATAACTTTAGCAATATTCCTGAATACGCGCGCGACATCTGGATTGAAGATTTTAATTTTGATGGGTATCAAGATATCGCAGTTACCACTCAAATTGATCCTGTAAGTAACGACCAGTTTTACACTATTTTCTCGTGGGAAAGCTCACTGAAACACTTCATTCCCATGCATTTTTCAGGAAACTTAAGTAATCTGGAGATTGAACCCCGTAGCCAACAAATCCGTAGTTCCTACCAGTCCGGTGATTTTTGGACTGAAGATACTTACCGCTTTGCTAACAAACAACCTTTTCTCTTTAGCACATCGGTGCTTGTTGCTTCAAACATCTGGCATACAACCGTCTATGACCAACAACATCGTATTACTCGTAGCTTGGTTTCAAATAGTGGCAAGGTAAATCGGCCTCCACATCCCGTATTATTAACGGTGGGAAACGATAATGTACCACTCTATAGACAACCCCTCCCCTCAACGCAATTATCCGTTAACCTTAAGCGGGGCAATGTCATTACCATTATTGACTTTAAACGAGGGCCAGGTAGGTTTTACTGGGTAAACATTCGAGCCAACATGAATAATCAGATGGTTCAGGGTTGGACTTTGTTGTCGAATTTAATCCAAGGTTAAAAGGAAGTAACTGCGCTACCCTTAAGCTTAAGCGCTTAGCCCTCTAGCTTTTTTGATCTGTAAGCGCACCTGCTCTGGAGCGGTTCCCCCAAGATGGTTTCTAGCAGCTACCGAGCCTTCAAGGGTTAGCACTTCAAAGATATCTTCTTCGATAATAGCTGAAAACTGCTGTAATTCTTCAAGTGACATTTCGCTTAAATCCTTACCTTGTTCAACGCCATAACCCACTGCTTTACCAACAACTTCATGGGCATCTCGAAACGGCATATCTTTTCTTACTAAATAATCAGCGAGATCCGTTGCCGTGGCAAAGCCCTGCATGGTAGCTTGACGCATACTAGCTTTGTTAACCTGCACATGTGGCATCATATCTGCGAATGCTCTTAAACTTCCCAGCAGGGTATCAACCGTATCAAACAAGGGCTCTTTATCTTCCTGATTGTCTTTGTTATAAGCCAATGGCTGGCTCTTCATCAAGGTTAACAAACAAATGAGATTGCCCGTAACCCTAGCCGTTTTTCCACGCACTAATTCAGGCACATCAGGGTTCTTCTTTTGCGGCATAATGGATGAACCGGTACAAAAACGATCCGGCAAATCAATAAAATTAAATTGTGCAGATGCCCACAAAACAAGCTCTTCGGAAAAACGCGACAGATGTGTCATAACCAGACTCGATGCGGATATGAACTCAATGGCAAAGTCCCGATCACTAACAGCATCCAGTGAATTATCAGCAGGGCGTTCGAAGCCTAGTAGCTCCGCAGTATATTCCCGATCTATAGGATAAGTTGTACCCGCTAATGCTGCCGCACCCAGCGGCATAATATTGACTCTCTTACGACAATCCTGCATACGCTCATAGTCGCGTACCAACATTTCATACCATGCCATCATATGATGACCAAAGGTAATAGGTTGAGCGACTTGTAAATGAGTAAAGCCGGGCATTATTGTGTCAAACTCCCTATCAGCCACATCCACTAATGCCATTTGCAGACGTTTGATCTCAGCACTTATGAAATCAATCTGTTCGCGCAGCCAAAGTCTGATATCCGTAGCAACCTGATCATTCCGTGATCGCCCCGTATGCAGCTTTTTACCGGTCACACCAATCCTGTCAGTTAAGCGTGCTTCAATGTTCATATGCACATCTTCTAGCGCAATTGACCATTCAATGTTGCCTTGCTCAGCATCAGCTTGAATACTATCAAGACCCTGATGGATTTCTTGTTTTTCTGCTTCAGTCAATAAACCTACTTTAGCCAACATGGCAGAATGTGCTTTTGATCCAGCAATATCATGTTTAAACAAGCGTTGGTCAAATTGTATAGAAGCAGTAAATTCTTCTACAAATGCATCTGTAGCTTCACTAAAACGTCCGCCCCAAAGTTTTTCCGCGTTGTCATTGTTGGTATCTGTCATGGTTTCAT
>CAZDMX010000416.1:0-2340 GCA_964506085.1 uncultured Thiothrix sp.
CGCAATACGGAGCTACGAAGAAGCATTGGCGGGACTAAAGTCCCACTTCCAGTTTGTATTGAACAGCCCTGCCTCTCAATCATATGAAGAAGGAGCTGGGGTAAATATTAAGTGTCAGGCTTAATAACTGCTAAGAATTAAAAATTCTTGGCAGTTTTCACTGCGTTTTTAATTTCTAGCAATACCAAAATAGTTGTCTGAAAACGATTGTGATTGTCGTCACTTATCATAATATATTTATTACCCTTGTAATGCGCTAGCCCTTCAAAATTATCTAACAGCCAACCTTCTGAAGTTGATAAACTCGCTAATTTTTTTATCTTACAATAACCTGCTTCTTGTTCACTACATTGTCCTATCATTACTTCAGACAAACTGACAACGATGGGGTTTTTTATTCCAGCCCATGCCCTTTCAAGCACCAGAATATTTCCATTGGGTAAAACTTCTAATCCGGTAACAGCACTATTTTTAGCTTTCGATGCTGGGAAATTCCATTCTTTTCCAGATGCAGCATACAGTGTATGAGTTGTTATTGGTTTAGCTTTCAAAGGAAACTCAGCCGCTGTAATAATACCTTCTGTAGGATGTACAACAACGCTTTCTAGCGCATTATTTTTATGTCTGTAGTTTTTCTTTCTCCACAATTTCTCAGGTAATTTAACTTCCGCTATATAACCACCTTGCGGTGTATAACGCACAATTCTGGGTTTGCCTTCAAAAGAAACTATTAACTCTGTATCCCCAATAATGCCATTATCATGTCGAAGACTAGAAATACCTTCGGAATCTCTCCATTTCTTTTTTAAGGGTCTATGTTTTTTATCTAAAAAAGGAAACTCTGCTAATACCTTTACACCTGTAATAGTATTATTTTTCTCAGTTATTTTAAGATGATATAGCACGCCTTCATCACCCACTCCATACAGTACTTGCTCATCAGCATCCCAGCTAATTCCCGATACTTCAGTAACTCTATTGCCATTTGGAGAGGTAAGTTTTAAACCCGTACTGCTCAAGACATTAATATATGCTGGCTTTGAAAAATAACTATCTTTAGGCGCTAATTCATAGGGGAAGCTTTCAGAAAAAGATGATGTACAAGAGTTAAGTAAGAATAAACTGCTCATCCCTATCAATACGTTTTGTAATCTTTTTTTAACCATACTAGGTTCCTCAGTAGACCGCTTACAGCTCTATTTGACTAATTGATTAACTGTAAATCAGAATAAAGGTCGGCGGTTCTTGCCGCTAATATAAAATCATTATCATGCAAGCCAGCTATACTATGTGTCCACCAAGTGACCTGCACCTTGCCCCATTCTGTTAACAGAGCAGGATGATGGTCTTCAGCTTCTGCTAACTCGCCCACGCCATTGGTAAACGCTAATGCATCGACGAAGTTTTTAAAGGTAAAGGTTTTAGTTAGACGTTGAACATCGTCAATTGTGATAATTTTCCAATCTATTAGGCTATCCATATAAACGGCTTGTTCTTGTTCAACAGTGGGTCGTCCATCTTTACTACAGGACACACAAGATTTATTAGCTAATTTATTCATTGTAATACACCTGAAAAACAAAACTCATTATAACGAAACTGACCGTATGACCGCGAGTTTCTCAATTTGCATATCCTCGAAAGTGTGGGGTATCCCGCCGATTCCATAACCGGATTCTTTCAGTCCTGCAAAGGGCATCCAGTCCACTCTAAATGCGGTATGATCGTTTATCATAACAGCTGATGCAGAAAGCTGCTGAAACGCATACATGGCGGTATCAATATTTTTCGTTGCTATGGCGGCCTGAAAAGAATAGGGAACAGCATTGGCACTTGCTATCGCTGCATCAATATCATTGTAACCCGTTACACAAATAACCGGTCCAAAGATTTCAAGCTGACTAACCTTACTAGATTCATTCGGAGATAAAAGTATCGTCGGTTGATAAAATGCATCACTAATACGTTCCCCACCCGAAATAAGTTCAGCCCCTTCTTCTATCGCCTCTTTAACCCATTGCTCAATTCTATCGGTTTCACGATGACGAATTAGTGGACCTATAGCTGTGTCGTCCAGAGCAGGATTCCCCACTTTCATTTCATCACCCAAAGCTGCTAGCCGTTCTGCCACTTCTCTAGCTATTGATTGATGTGCAAACACCCGTTGTACCGACACACAAACCTGACCTGCATGGTAAAATCCGCCTTTTGCCAAGAGCGGGAGTATGTCGTCTAAATCCGCATCTGCTTCAATAATGACAGGAGCTGCACCCCCATGCTCAAGCGCACACCGTGTACCTGCAGCAAGCTTGCTTTTCAACATCCATCCTACTTTAGCGC
>CAZDMX010000416.1:2350-2595 GCA_964506085.1 uncultured Thiothrix sp.
AAAGCTAAAGAAACCGACTCGTTTATCAGTTACTAATGCTTGTGCAGTGTCGTTATCAGTTGTCATAACGGCCTGACACCAGCTTTGCGGAAGACCGGCTTCAGCAAATAAATCAGCTAAAGCGAATGCTGACAGCGGTGTATCGCTAGCGGGTTTTATAATAACCGGACAACCACAAGCTATCGCTGGACCGATTTGATGAACTATTAAATTAATAGGATGGTTAAAGGCGCTTATCGCAACCA
>CAZDMX010000417.1:0-2590 GCA_964506085.1 uncultured Thiothrix sp.
TTCAACTGAGTTTTTTAGGTTAAACCTAAAAAACGCAGTTGAAACTACTGCGAATGCCTATAGCACTGAATCTAACGCAACTGGGCAGCCACACGAAACCCCAGCACTGAATAGGCGTTATTTGGGTTGTCAGCAGCCCGATAAGCAACTCTAGTCATGTGCAAGGGGCAATGATAAGAACCCCCTCTTCTGACACGTTTTGTTCCATTTTTTGGACTTTGCGGGTCTGTACGACCCGCTTTGGTATACACCTTTGGCGAATACCAATCAGCCGTCCATTCCCAAGCATTTCCGATCATATCGTATAGACCAAATGTATTCGGCTTTTTTGTCGCTACGGGTTGGGGGTTATCACCAGAGTTATTAATAAACCATGCGTAATCTTCCAGCTGGTCTTCTTCCCATGGGCGTGACTCTGTGGAGCCAGCACGAGCAGCGTATTCCCACTCTGCTTCGCTGGGCAAGCGGTAATGGTATTTTTTATCTACTTTATTAAGTTCTTCTACGAAACGATTTGCCATCACCCAAGAAATAGAAACGGCGGGTAAATTACGCCAGTTTTTTTGTTGCCAGTATTTCTCTGGACCCGGCTTGTTTTCCATAACAGCAAACCATTGTGCTTGGGTGATTTCGGTTGTACCGATATAAAAAGATTGACTAATCGTCACACGGTGTGCCGGAGTTTCGTCATCAAACGTTGTTGCATCTGCTTCTGGAACTTCCATCATGGCTGAGTCTACGTCACGGGTTCCCATTATAAATTGACCAGCAGGAATCTTGGTTAAGCGTATTCCGAGTGAGTTAGTGATTTCTTCAGCTTGAAGCGGAATGGCAAAACAACCGCACAAGAGAAACGTTAGTGAGTATTTGTTTATGTGTTTAGACATTTCCTTCTCCTTATAGTCCTATAACCTTATAGAACAGTTATAGCGACATTTCAGTCGTATGTATTACGCAGTAAGCAAAGCTCTTGGATGTTTGTCCTAAGAAATTATTCTGTGCGAATAGAATCTAGTTCATTTTCTGCTGCGTAGCCCTTTGTATAAAACAGAATATGACAGATGAGGTAAAGTCACGATGATCTTTTCCATGGAGGAGGAACGCTTACCCGTTGATACAGGATGGGGTGTACTATACTCTTTACCATCACATAAAGTGGGTAGGGAGAGCCTAATGAACAAAGATCTGAGCGATCTGCACAAAGATCAAGGCAATTTAGTAACACTGATATCCAGAATTGGCGGTGGCGATGAAGCCGCAGTGGCAAGCCTTTATGACGCTACGGTAAATCGTGTTTATGGAATGGCAATGAAAATAGTGATACGACCGGAACTTGCCGAAGAAGTAGTAGGCGATGTTTATCTTCAAGTGTGGCGAAAATCCAATAACTTTAATGGAGAACGTGCTACACCTATTGGCTGGCTATTAATGATATGCCGAAGCCGTGCGCTAGACAAATTACGTCGTGAAAAATCAGCTACGATGAATCAATATCAGGAAGACGAACAACGGGAATTTCTTGATAAGAATATCGTAGCACCACTGGATGATATGATGAAAGGGGAAGTTTCAAATCAGGTTTCAGCCGCTTTGCTAGTCTTGAACGATAATCAACGCCAAACCTTGGCGCTGGCATTTTATCGTGGCATGAGCCATCAACAAATAGCTAATTACACAGGACAACCTTTAGGCACGGTAAAGTCAAATATTCGAAGAGCACAAGATGTATTAAGGAACGTATTAGATAAGGATGATCTTGGTGGTGGTCTTGGTGATGATCTTGGTGATGATCTTGGTGATGATCTTGGTATAGGGGGGCTATATGGAAAAGCTTAATCAATTAAAAACAAACCAATCTGCACTAGACGAAGATATCCTCGAAATGCTTGCAGAAGCACAAGAGCCTGCGCCCATTCCTATGGAGCTAGCCGCACGTATGCGTGATAATGTGATGCGAAAAATCAAACAAGAACCCAGATCTAAACAAGACGGTCTATCTACATTGCTTGCAAAAGAAGGGGAATGGATTGAGGCCATGCCTGGTGCGCAGTTCAAGGTGTTACATGATGACGGCAACGGCCTTGATGGGCTATTAAGCTATCTGATCAAACTTGAACCCGGTGTTGAAATGAAAGGCCATGACCATCCTTTTGATGAAGAGTGTTTGATGTTGGAAGGAGATCTCACACTGGGTGACATTACTCTTAACAAGGGTGATTTCCATTATGCACGAGCAGGAGTAACGCATGGGCATGTGAGTACTAAAAACGGTTGTATGGCATTCATTCGTGGTGCATTGCCAGCTGTGTAGGATAAATTTCATTCTATAGGGCATCTGGGTATGATTAAAAGTGAAGTAAAACTCCCTCTCCCCTTTGAGGGGAGGGCTGGGGAGGGGGGGGAGGTGATATAAGATAGTCTTTTTTCTCAGACAATCTACGCCCACAGAAACGTGGCTTATAATATTTAATTTAATAAAAAAAGTGAATCCGATTTTTTCCCTAGCTGCGTAGTCTTTGATGTAATCAATCACGCAAAGGAGAAAACCATGCGATTATTATCTCAAAAAGTAAAACGTAAAATTTCACGT
>CAZDMX010000418.1:0-88 GCA_964506085.1 uncultured Thiothrix sp.
CTAACGGCTTGCATCAGCTGACGCGGAACGTGGCGCTTGTTTTGCATGTTCTTTTGCAAAAGATGTGACAGGTTTCGCGGTCAGCTGC
>CAZDMX010000418.1:129-2584 GCA_964506085.1 uncultured Thiothrix sp.
GAAATGACTATGGCGTATGGGTCTACAGTTCTTTATCGCTCCCTCAATATAGCATTGCCTTCTGGGTCGGCAATGCCCTTGAAGACAGACCTGAACAACCAACAGACTGAGCCAAACGTTTCTTTAATGCCGTGTCCTTTGTGCCTGAGTGTATTTTCAAAAAATGCACCATCAGTATAATTGATTTATGAAGCAATGTGTCGCCTGACAAGCCATGATGATTGTGGGGCTGCAGCGCGTTCTATCTTTACAAATTGCGCCATTGTGCTTTTCGCCACGCCTTCAATACAGCTTAACCTTCTGGGTCAGCTATGCGCTTGAGAGCAGTGCTGAACAACCAACAGACTTAACCAGGCGCTTAACAAAATTCTGCTGCCTTTTGATGTCTGAGATTGTTTTCAAGAAGGCACCATTTGTAAAACAGAATTATGAGCCAATGAGACGCTATGTGTCACAGGGTAATTCTGTGGCTGCACTGCCTTTTTCTTTGCAAGTTGTACCGAAGCCAGGAAATGACACTGTTGATACCACGTTATCGGTGATAATTTCGCCTTCTTATTTTTTACTCTTTCGTTTCATCGCTGCATTTCCAGAAGACAACCGGCACTATAGTAATACAATTCTTTCTGTGCCTAACGCTAAGCTAAGCTGCGCTTGACGGCAATCGACTGGAGCGGTAGCGAAAGAAGGGCGCAGTCAAGCGTCAGCTTGAGCGTTTTGTTAGCCTTTTATTTTAGTAAATTTAAGAAATTGCAACAATCTACTCCGACCTCTTCTAAGTTACAAACCGCTGGGATTTTATAATTGGATTTAAGAGCAGGTAGTACACTTTGCCTTCCTTCTTCACTGACAAGGGTAGCTTCTGTTTCTTTCGCTATGGCAATGATAAGCAGGTCATTTTCACCAACCCCTTTTGTATATTGTTCTTCAAGAATGCCAAGTAATTCCTTTATATTCTTAGCAATTAATAAACTTGTAGGAGTTAAATTGAGAATTTCAGTATCATTATTTTTAAGCCATTCTCCACACTCTGGTATTTTATGGCTGACTTCTTCAAACGCCTTTTTTGAGATAACAAACTCTTTGTTTTGAACATTGCTACAAAACCAACCCCAAAGAGAATCAAAATGTTCATTTTCTGGTGGATAATTATCCCAAGCGTGAATCATAGATGAAGCATCAAAACTATACATATTGCTCCAATTGCCGTACATCACTAATTTTTAAATTATCCAGATAAGTACTTGCCTTAGCCAAAGTGATTTTTTTATTATGCAAAGAGTCAAAAACTGTATAAACAAAAGGCTTGCCAAAAATATTCATAGGTTCTCTATGCCTATATGTTCTTGGTATAGGCCCAGAGCTACCTTGATTAGCCTCTCTCCTTAGTTGCTCTTCTTGGTAGTTCACATAGCTTTGATAATGTTCCTGAGATATTTTTTCATTTATCAAAAGCCGTACCAATATTGCTCTATTGCTCACACTCCAGAGTTTTCTATATTTTTCGAAGAAAGAGTCATACTCCTGAGTTTTCAGCTTTAATACTTGTTCTATATCTATTTGACCCAGAAAATCATCAGGAATTAATAAGTTACCAGCAAATTCATTAGCTTCTTTTTCCTTGCCTTGATAATTATAAAAGTCCTCGTCATTATCTATTGCACTTTCTCTATGCAATAACAAATGAGCCAATTCGTGTATCAAGGTGAAAGTTTGCGCACCTAAACTTGCCTGTTTTTTGATAACAATTATTGGTAATACTTCATAGTACAAAGAAAAACCCCGAACTGGACTTTTCTTATCTATCTGCCATTTACCATTGTAACCATTGGATACAATAACCATGATGCCTTTTTGTTCAACAGCATCACGTATAGCACTAAAATCATCAGATACAGCTAACCCTAGCCATTGCCTGATATTTGCACTTATACTTTTTATATCCTCATTTAGGTTTAAATCATCAGGATACCAAGCATTATTTATAGTTTCACCAAGATCTTCTAGCAATCCTAGGTAAACATGTCTCTGTTTCTCAACTTGCTCAACAAAGCCTCGAAATTTTGGGGAATGCATTGGTTTTTGATTATTAATTGTACGAAATTGAAGAGAATAAATTTCATCTTCTTGAGGCTCTTCATATTCTAGGAAAAACAGTAAGTTACGTTTAAAATAGTTTGCTATTTTTTCTAACTGATTGACACTAAAAACCTCTTTACTTTCCATGGCTTGTTCAAGTGTTTTTTGAGCGATATTAAGCTTTGTAGATAGATGTTCTATATCTATCTGTACTGCATTTAAGCACCATTCTAAACGACTCGGATTAATAGCTATTTTTTCCATATCTCTATTATAGCTCGCCTGATTTACATCAGATACAGTTTATTATTTTCATGAGGCTAACGATTAGCATCACCAGTTGCCAAGCGTGGCGGTATTTTTGCGTAAGCAAAAA
>CAZDMX010000419.1:0-2581 GCA_964506085.1 uncultured Thiothrix sp.
TTCATATACCGCAAAAAATAGCGATTGACAATAAGGTCATCCTCTAAAACAATTAGATTTCTGTATTTACTAAGAACATAATCAATGCCAGATATAATCGAATCAGCTAAGCCACGGTTATATTTACACTCTATATAATTCGCTTTTTCTCCTAATATAGACACGGCAGCCTCTCGTGCCTCACTAACATTTTCTCTATCGTTCTCATTCTTAGGTCCGTCACAAAAAATGTAAACCGGGCTATCATTAAATTCGGGACATAATTGTAGTGAAATTATAGTCTGCTTAGTATGCTCTGACCTGTTATATATAAAAATTGCTATTGGCGCATAACTCATTATTATGGATCCCTTATCAAATTAACGTGTTGACCTAATGCACTCCTGTAACCACAATTCTGTACTTACGAGCCGGTACACATTATTAGCATAACCAGTCGCCCCTTTAACATGCTTACAAATGAGCTTTTCTATCTGCCTAGTATCACAAAACTCACGTATAGCAGATGAGCCATCTAATAAAATATCTTTAGGCAAGGCACCGTTATTTTCTGCTAGCCAACGGTCTACTGGCGTTGGATAACCTAACTTATCCTTACGATTTCCTATTTTATCTTGCCCTACCCTCTTTAAATATTGTCTTAACACCCATTTTGTTTCCCCTTTTGATATTTTTACGTTTGCAGCCTGAGCAAATATCCATTCCACTAACCTAAAATCCATAAAAGGCAGCCTTGACTCAATACCGTGAGCCATACTTATAGCATCTCCATAATGAAGCAATCCGGGAAGTATATCTCTGGAGTGATCGTGCAACAATCTGGCATTAATCGATTTCGCCTTCAAATGTGGTTGCGCCCAACCACTAAGCTGATGGTTTCCTAAAATATCATTAGAAAATTCTGGTTTAATAATAGACTCTAGGCCATACTTTTTTCGATAAAAATAAATTGATGAAGGAAAACTTTCGCGTATCAACCACAACAAAGTCCATCGCAATGTAAATGTGCGTATCAAGCTGACAAAAGTCTTACGTACATCATTAGTATTTTTATAATTAGGAGAACTACATAGTTGCCTAAAATTTTCTAATAAGCTTAACACTCCATATTGCGGATATCCTCCTAATTCCTCATCAGCACCCTGCCCCTCAAGTAATACCGGTATACCGCGACTACGCGCCTCTTTCATTATAAACCAGACGGGATATACCGCCGGAGAATAGCCAGGCGCATCCATATGCCAAGCGATCTTCCTTAGTGTATCAATCCAGTTTTTCTTAGGGGCTGATACTTCAATTGGCTTTATATTGTATTTTTCTGCTGCAATACTTGCCCATTTCGTTTCACCACGGTGCTCACCATCGTAAACTGAGGTAAAACATGAATACTTTGTTAAAGAATCTCGCATGGACGAAGCCAATATGGCAGTTGAGTCCAACCCGCCTGACAAAGTGAATCCTACATTTACATCACTCCGTAAACGCAATTTTACAGAACTATCAAATATGGCCTCGAACTCTCCTATAGAATCCATATCATTGCTAAGACCCATCTGCTCCGTCGGGTAATTCCAATACCTCCGAATAGAAATATTTTTAGTCTCCAGATCATATTCACCACAATGTGCTGGAGGGAGAATACTAATATCCTTATAAAAAGATTCGTTTTCAGTATAAAGTGAGCCTAAAGCCAAGAATTGATATAAAGAACTAACATTTACATTCCGAGACCCTTCAAACAAAGATAATAGTGCTTTTGGCTCTGAGGAAAATGAAAAACTATTGACATCTTTACGAAAATAGAACGGTTTTACTCCAAACCTATCTCTTGCAAAAAATACTTTGTTCGTATTCGGCAACCATACTGCAAACGCCCACATACCATTCAATTTATTCAGACATCCACTGCCCCATTGCAAAAACGACTTAAGTAATACCTCTGTATCAGTTCTCGTGTGTATAGTGTGCCCTCTAGCGACTAATTGATCTCGCAGCTCTATGTAATTATAAATCTCACTGTTAAAAATAATAACCGCGCCAGACTCTCTGTCTATCATCGGTTGATGGCCAGCCTGAGTCAGATCTATAATCGATAAACGTCTATGCCCCAGCCAAACGTCTCGATCCCTGTATACACCAAAATCATCTGGCCCACGATGGGATATCGAGCTTAATGCCCGCCTAAATATCTCTCCTTCGTCACTAAACTCTCCGATATAGCCAAGGATCCCACACACCTAGTTGACACCATCAACAGTATTAAAAAATCGCTTATATAGCCCACGAGCAACGTAAAAAAAATTTCCTTGAATTAGTAATAGTAATAGGCGCCGCAATTGATACACGCGCCTCATCCACACCGGCAACACATTACTTTGCACTATTCTTAGATTCTCTTCGCTAAATTGGGGTGCATCCACACTCGTCTTTGAGGCATCATGCAACCTAAAAGCGCCCAATACTTGGTTCACATTAGATGCTTCATAATTTTTAAATAACCTTAAAAACCAATCGTAATCAAACGAGTAATGTAACGTTTCATCCAAAAAATCAATGTCATGATGTACTTCTCTCTTCCAAA
>CAZDMX010000420.1:0-2579 GCA_964506085.1 uncultured Thiothrix sp.
AAAAGTGGCTTTGGTGCTTATCAACCCAATGATCTACAGATTGTCGAAGGTATAGGGCCAAAAATTGCGGAACTACTCAACCATTCAGGAATCAACAGTTGGAAAGTGCTATCCAATGCAGATGTAGCAAAACTACAAGGAATACTTGATGCCGCAGGTTCAGATTTTCAAATAGCTGATCCCTCCACGTGGGCAGAACAAGCAGGTTTGGCTGATCAAGGTAAATGGGCGGATTTGAAAAAGTATCAAGACTTTCTGGATGGAGGTCGAACTGCATAAGACTCATATGGAAGTGAGCTTGTTAAACCTAAAAAACGCAGTTGAATCACAGGTAGTGGGTTAAATCTGTTGTTTATAATTATGTTCCCATCCTTCTGATAAGCTCAGGATGTTTGTTACAAGCTTTGTCCGAGCATCCTGAGCTTTGTCGAAGGGTGCGGCGATAAAAAGCAAAAAAATCACAGGTTTAACCCGCTACAGAATCACAGAAGTCCATGCAAGCTACTAATGCGCCTCGGCAATTGCTCCTGCATTGCCCTACTTACCTACATCCATGTAGGCATAGCAAATTCAAAAAACTGCTTATCACCAATAAGGTGACTACGCATTTTTTGAATTTACTATGCACATCACCATCTTACATGTCTTTTCTGCGCTCAACTGCGTTTTCTAGGATAAATGAGACTTCTTGCGCGCTGTCAAATACCATGGCATCGTTCAGAAACAGCATCCAGCTACTAATATAAGCTGTGAAGAAAATCTCCAACAGAAGAAAAGGCGCGAAAGCAATAAAACGTAGCATAAGGAAAAGTAAACAATTTAGTAATCAACATCTTATCGTCAAGTATTTGGTATAGTCACGCGCTGCACAACTTACGCTATACTCAGTTCCCTCCAAAATCTATGCAGCGTTGAATATGAACACCCATGAAATTTAAAATTATCTTTCTGCTCATTATTCTTATCATCATCATTGCTATCTTTTTCTTTGGGAGAAATCTGTGGGTTCCTGTTGCACAAAAAATCAAAGGAAAAAGAAATACCGCTGATGTGATTGCACAATACGGTAAGCAAGCCCGTGAATCACTTATTCCTTATTTCACAAAAGCAGGTGTTGAATACCCTCCTGCTAAAATCACATTATTAGCGATGAAAGATGAACATAAGCTAGAACTGTGGGCTAGAAAAAAAGGCTTTAAAGTAGCCGATCAAAAGCTAGATTTTTTTATCAGAAGCTTCGACATAAAAAAACTCAGTGGCATAGCTGGCCCCAAGCTTAGAGAAGGCGACGGTCAAGTACCGGAGGGTTTTTATAAAGCCATCTCCTTAAACCCCAATAGCTCATACCATTTATCGATCAAACTGGATTACCCCAACTTATATGACCTTCAAAATGCAAGAAACGAAGGCAGAATAAACCCAGGTAGTAATATTTTTATTCATGGAAAAGCGGTATCCATCGGTTGTTTGGCAATGGGTGATAAAATCATTGAAGAGCTTTTTGTATTGATAAATGATGTGGGTACTAACAACACATCAGTCATCATTAGCCCGTTTGACCCTCGCAGCAAACCATTGGAATGCAAAATAGGACAACCTCAATGGATTTGTGATTTATATTGGAGTATTAATAACAAAATCACCATAGGTCATAAACGGTGATTTTCATAAAGAACAACTTCAGGCCACTAAATATACCGAGAAAACATCAATGACAGACAAGAACCAAAGACATAAAAAACGCATGGAACACAAGAAAGAAGTCATTGATGAAGGCATAGCCAAAGCAGATCAAAGCAAAGGACTTTTATTGGTTTTAACGGGAAACGGTAAGGGTAAATCCAGCTCTGCTTTTGGGATGGTTGGGCGTTCTTTAGGTCATGGCATGAAAGTGGGTGTCTGCCAGTTTATAAAAAGCCGCACCGATACGGGAGAAGAAGCGTTTTTTAATCGTGATCCCAATGTAGATTGGCATGTGCTCGGCGACGGCTTCACTTGGGATACCCAAGATCGAACCCAAGATATAGCCACTTCAGAAAAAGGCTGGGTGATAGCCAAAAAAATGCTGGAAAGTGAAGAATATGATCTCGTCGTGTTAGATGAACTAACCTATTTACTCACCTATAAATACTTAGACAGTGATGCAGTACTCGCGGATATACAAGCCCGACCACATATGCAACATGTAGTAGTAACAGGCAGGGGAGCCAGCGATGAGCTTAAGGAGATTGCTGACACAATCTCAGAAATTGCCGATGTAAAACATGCCTATAAGAGTGGTATTCAGGCGCAAAAAGGGATTGATTTGTAGTATTGCCTTTAGTCCAGATTACTGCTTGTACACAAGTCTGAATTCATTCGAACAACATACGTTAGAGACGAATGACAATAACGGATATTATCGTTATACTCTGCAAACTTCTAAAAATGCACCTGTAGCTCAGTTGGATAGAGTGTCGGCCCGAATCAGGGGTCATCAAAAAACAGAACTGAGGCTACAGTCAAATTCGTTAGAATACCCATCAAGCGCCTGTAGCTCACTTGGATAGAGTGTCGGCCTCCGAAGCCGAAGGTAGCTG
>CAZDMX010000421.1:0-753 GCA_964506085.1 uncultured Thiothrix sp.
GATTTTGCGAGATCAGTTTGGGTAAATCACTGTGGACGATACGGTAGACAGGCTCTTCAGGGCCATCGAGTAAAACATCTCCACATTTTGCACAGGTATCAACCACCACATCTTCAAACGTTTCATGAAAAACGTCGTGGTCTTTCCAGTCATCCCAATAGGTAAACTGGTCGATCCAGATATGTGACAAAGTCTGAGTCATGTCTGAGGTTGCACTCCAGCGCATCCCCATTGGGCAAGCGCCAATCTGTTTCATCAGGTCAAAGCCTTTAAATCCTGGTGTTAGGGCCGTTGCCAGGCACATTTTAGAACTCGCCTGTTTCATCATCGCCATTAAGTTCGGGTCATTTTCTACTAACACTCGGTTGATCGCCACATAGAGTGGTGAATCTGGCTCTGAATCAAACAGTTTCTTAATCGGGTGTGACATTCGTGCTCCTCATCTAGGGTTTATTTATTATAGGCGGTTATCTTACAGAAGATTCGTGATGTTCGCATTGGAATTTCACATGCTGCGTTAACTATTAATATACTGCTCTAGTTGCTGGATGATTTGGCCCTGCTCGGAGATAACCTCCTTAACCAGATCACCAATAGATATAAGGCCAACAAGCTCACCGTCAAGTATCACCGGCAAATGGCGAATGCGCTTTTCGGTCATAATCGACATGCCATCATTGACCGACTGATCGGGATTAATGACTGCTATCTTCCGAGTCATTATATCGTCTACAAATATACTGCCAGAGTCTA
>CAZDMX010000421.1:770-2573 GCA_964506085.1 uncultured Thiothrix sp.
ACTCTGCTGGTAAAATCCTGTTCTGTGACAACTCCAACAACCTTACCTTCTTCAAGCACAATTAAAGCGCCCACCTTCTTCGAAGCCATATTCTTGACGGCATCAATAACCAATGAGTGACGATCAATGGTAAAAACTTCACTGCCTTTATTATCAAGTATCTGTTTTATTGTTTTCATGGATGACTCCCGCAAGTACAACTACCTCTACTAAAGGTAGTATAAAAAAACCATAAGTGCTCATTAAGCTGATCAACAGCGATGTTTTGACAGGCAGATCGCGGCATTAGTCGGAGTGGCGCCGATGAATTGAGTGAGCGGGGCTTTTAAAGGCAAGCGCAGAATTCGCGGTGGTCACTACAGAATTAGAACCGTTTTTGTTTATGGCGATGTTATCGGCCATTCAGTCTAACCCCAAATTTAAGGCAATTTATCAGCGCTTAGTGGCCAAAGGCAAACCCCAGAAACTTAGCGATGGTCGCCTGTTATGATGCGCATGATTACCACCCTCATTACGATGGTCAGTAATAGCACTGTGTGGGATAGGTACAAAGTAAATCGCTTGAAATTATTCTTTTGCGTCGCAGACAGCTAACGTTGGTACAATTATAGTACATAAGGATATCCCTGTTGATCGAACAACGAACTTGACCCCTTATTTCCTCTGGTCAATTTCAGATTTTTGTTAGCAGAAGATAGTCAACTTGCGGCTTGAACTGTAATCTTTAACCCTAGGGCTTTTGCAACTTTCGTTACAGTAGAAAATGTAGGATTGCCGTCCGGAGAAAATGCTTTATATAAACCTTCACGAGTCAAGCCTGTATCTCTAGCAAGTTGACTCATATTTTTTGCTCTAGCTATAACGCCTAATGCATGTACAATAAAAGCAGGATCGTCACCTGCTTCTTCTAGACAGGCTTCCAAATAAAGCTGAATATCCTCATCACTTTTTAAATGTTCTGCAGAATCCCAACGAGTTGTTTTAATAGCCATACATTTATACCTCTAATTGCTTTGCAATTTCCTTAGCTTTAGCGATATCTGATTTTTGAGATGATTTACAACTCGCCAAACGATTTGAGGACATATATTTATATTTGCTAGTAGCAATGGCACTTGTTTCTTAATTTCTCTTTGTAATGCTCCACTCTTTCTTGTAGCCGATTGTACTGAGATGCTTTGTAGCCTTTCCTCATCTCTTCTTGCCAATATTCTAGCCTTTCCTGATAATACTCACATTTCGTATCACTTGCGCAGTCACCCGCAGACAACTTAGTGTAAGTAGCGTTACTACAAGGCATCCAAGTATTTTAAGCATTAGTTACCTTTTCCCTTTCATTTTTTTTGGCCCAGGTTCATCACTAGTAGTATGTTTTCTGAAAAGATCAAAAGGAAATACATTCCTAAATTTTTGAGCATCTCCTTCGGAGATATTAGGTGAAAACTCTAAAACAAACTTATCGGAATGTTTTATACCGAAAATCTTTCCAATGACCTTGCTTTGTTTTGAAATTAATTTAACTTCAGCCAGGAACTTATCCGGAGGTGATCCTTTTTATACTTTCACTATTAGATACTTTACATCAATTACAAATACTTTTCCAAAATGAAAAACTTTGTTCAGAATTACTAACATTATTATGGCTAGTAA
This sequence comes from uncultured Thiothrix sp., assembly GCA_964506085.1. Classification (GTDB taxonomy): domain Bacteria; phylum Pseudomonadota; class Gammaproteobacteria; order Thiotrichales; family Thiotrichaceae; genus HyVt-477. Next base: position 2,421 of record CAZDMX010000421.1, read on the forward strand.
AAATAATGTGGTATAGCCCATGATTCTAACCTATCAAAATATAACGCCGCAAATCACTGGCGGCAAAAAGCGAGCCTGTAAATAATTCTGTGTAACTACTCATTTAATGTAAGGAGCCAATTGCTCCTCAAACTCGATCATAAAACGATTCAT
>CAZDMX010000422.1:0-2572 GCA_964506085.1 uncultured Thiothrix sp.
GCCGGTTCGACGATGGATATGTGACTGGTTCCAATATCCTCAGCTACGGTAACTTCTTTAACGCGTTGTAACAGACCTTCATAGATTTTTTTATTCGTTTCAACTTCACGATTAAGGCTGTTGTAACCCACATTTTTATCCTGAAAAGCAACTAAGTGTAGTTTGCCACGTTCTAGCTGTTGCTTTATCTTTTCTTCGTTTTGCTTGGCGGCAATGAATTTGTTTTTAAGATCATTGTTCACCCCTTTCTTGATGCTGGCAATTTCTCTGGCAAGCTGTGAATTGGTTTTGTTTATCTGTTGTCGTAATTGAAGCATGGATGGGTAATTAGCTTTATATATCAGAAGTTGATCTTGGTACTTGGTTTGTAGATTGGCTAATTTTACTTTAAGGCTTTCGATGACTTTATTGTCTAGCGTTCGCATATGTCCAGCTGATTCATGTTGTTGCTTGAAGGCACTCTCAGCTAGTATGAGTTCCTGTTGAGCTTTTGTATAAGCATCGCTAAGCGCTTCAAGTTTGCTTGATGTTAAGGACTTGTCGCCATCAATATGTATGATTTTTTGTTTCTTGGCATACTTGTTAAGTGCTAATTCCGAATCAAGTAGCTTTTGCTTCGTCAATAAAATCTGTTTATTTAACGATTCACGCGTATCTTCAGCAAGTTTTAAACGTCGTTCTAGGCTGAGCTTTATAAAATTCTGAGCCAGACTATTAGCAATAGCTGCTGAACCCTCTGCTGTTTTCCAATCAACTGTAAGGTCAACCAAACCCCAATCTTTGCTTGGGAGAGTAATAATTTTCTCTTGTAACTCTACCTCAATAGGTTTGTTTTTTTCTTCTACTTCTTCACTGAAAACACCCCAATCTGCGGGGATCCATTTACGGAGATGATTCTTGGTTTTATCAATAAGGGTTTCTTTTTCTACAAGGTCGCGAAGATCTTGTCCCAAAGATAACTCGTCAATGGTTTTTTTGATGATGGTTCTACTCTGCAGTAACTTAAATTCTCCTTGGTAAAAGTCCTGGTTAGGCTGGAGCTTCTCTCCGACCTCAACACCGTAATTAAGTACCTTGGTGGGGCTAGCATTTATTTTCAATGTAGTAGTGGATCGATAGACAGGGTTTATAAGTGATGCTATAAGAAAAGAGAGTGATAACGCTGCTAACGTTGTTAGAAAAATCAACTTTTTATGTTGCGACAATACTTTTAAAAAATCACCAAATGAAGCTCTATCCTCATGCAGTTGGGATTCATCATAGCTTGATGGGAAAGCAATGATTTTAGCCTGACTTTCATTGCTAAGGCTGGTGTCTGGTGACTGAATAATGATTTCACCGGGATAATTTTTATTCATAGCGATTTTCCGTTTACTGCATTGTGATCATATTTGATGATTAAAGTATTCTGATAAGCGTATGTCATTTTTTTGAGGTTAGTTCGTCATGTCTACGTTATAAAAGTAGTCAATATCTACAGTTATTGCTAACCTTTCTATCAAAAACCTGACAAGCCCTAGCTATCATGAAATCAGAGGTTCCTAAGATGTTTTCATCGAGTAACTTTTGCAATGTGACTACTTTTGCGTTGTGGGGACAGTAAGCTCAATAGCCCCCCCATATAGCCGAAGCCATATGAAAAGTGACTCGTTATAAAGCTCATTATTATTTGTACCCATAATTTAGGTTTAATTTGTCCTGTTTTCTTTTTCACAATAACTAATGCTGCAATCCCGCAAGCTGTTAAGTAGACGGTTATCAGTAAAGCGAACAAGCTCAAAAAGATAGTATTAAAAGGGGCAAGAAAAGCCGTGCTAATAAGAGATGTAACTAGTGCAAGTGGGACAAACTGCCGAAGTGTGGCGGGGGAGCCAATTTTTTTGTTTACAACAGGTCGTGAGAATCCGTATTGATACATCATAGCAGAAAGTTTTTTGAAGTTTTCTCTAGCGTAGTATCGAATTTTATCTCCCGGTACTAGGTAAACTTTCATTCCTGCCTTCTTAATCCGAGCGTTAAATTCATGATCCTCTCCACATGAAATTTCAGTATCGAACAAGCCGATTTTTTTAAACAAACCTCGACGAAAAAAGCCAAAAGGAACCGTGTCTACTTTTCTCATTTGTTTCGAGCCAATTCTAAAATAGGAATTTCCAACGCCAAAAGAGTTTGATAGTGAGTATGCAATTGATTTGGCTTTGCTGGTATTTTGACTAGGCAAGGTTTCTATACAACACCCTACATTTGCAGCTCCTGTTTTGATGATAGCTTTATAGAGACGTTCAAGGTAGTTTGGGGGGTATTTTGCGTGAACATCCATTCTGGCAATAAATTCCCCGCGAGCATTTCTTATGCCAATATTTAAGGCATGCGGGGTTGTTTTACGCGGATTGTGAAGGAGTCGAATGAAGGGATATTTTCTTCTCAGTTTCCAAAGAAGCTGCTGCGTTCCATCATCACTTCCACCGTCTACAATAATTAATTCAAACAGACGGCTATCAACCGTCTGGTCGACTACTGATTCGACCATATCTTCAATAAAATCTACTTCATTAAGGCACGGTACAATAAT
>CAZDMX010000423.1:0-2571 GCA_964506085.1 uncultured Thiothrix sp.
ACCCCAACAAACAGCGTCACGTTGGGGTTCGTGCCTCACCCACAACCTACATAATCTGCTTTTACAACACCTCCTCTTACTCGGTGGAGGGTGTTTTTGTATTTCCGGGAGACTAATTAATTAACTATTCTCTATTAAATTGCTGGTAGACTTTTTCTGCTAGTTGTTCACTAATCCCGTGAACCTTCGCAAGTTCATCGACACTAGCACGGGAAATGGCACGGATACCACCAAATTGTTTTAACAAGCTTTGTCGGCGTGTCGGGCCCAAACCTGCAATATCTTCCAATAGCGAGGAAGTACGGGCTTTTTGCCTTCGCTGACGATGGCCTGTGATGGCAAAACGATGAGCCTCATCTCTGATTTGTTGCACCAAATGCATAGCACTGGAATGAGGTGGTAAAACAACACGTCGATTATCAATAATCAGATTGTCACATTCAGCCCGCCGACCTTCTCCTTTGACAACACCGATGATATCTATACTACTACTGATACTGCTGATCTCTAATTCTTGTAGTATTTTAACAGCCTGAGATACCTGACCTTTACCACCATCAATTAACAATACATCGGGGAGTTTAGCATCAGTTTCGACAATTTTCTTAAATCGTCTGCGTAATACCTGACGCATGGCGGCATAATCATCTCCAGGCTGTATATCTGCGATATTAAATCGACGATATTCTGATTTAATAGCCCCCTCGGTTCCAAATACGACGCATGATGCAACGGTAGCCTCACCTTGAGTATGGCTGATATCAAAGCATTCAATACGCGTTGGGATATAACCCAGATTCAGTTCTTCCTGTAACGCATATAAACGTTTTTCAATCCCCTCTTTTGATGCTAAATGAATGTTTAAGGCATGTTGCGCGTTACGAATAGCCATCTCAATCCATTTAGCTCTGTCACCTCGCATTTTATGTGTTAGTACAACTTTGTGTTCCGCAATAGTAGATAACATTTCGGCCAGTATGTGTTTGTTATCGGGTTGATGCGTTAATAATATTTCATGTGGGATTTCGCGTTTAAGGTAATACTGAGCCATAAAATCAGCCAATATTATTGCTGGATCATCCACAGTATTAGGTACTTTCGGAAAAAAATTCTTGTTGCCCAAATGATTTCCATTGCGAATGGAATGTACTTGAATACTCGCTGTTTTAGAGGCAAATTGAATGGCGATGACATCTACATTACCCTGTCCACCACTAATAGCTTGCTGCTGAGATATTTGTCGCAAGCGCTCTATTTGATCACGAGCTTCCGCAGCTTGTTCAAATTGAAGCTTTTCAGCATGAGCGTCCATAGTAGCAACTAGTTCATCTATCACTTGCTGGCTTTTACCCTTTAAGAACTTAATCGTGCGCTCTACATTTTGCTGGTAGTCAGATCTGCCTATTTCTCCGGTACAGGGAGCGGTACAGCGCTCAATTTGATATTGTAAACAAGGACGTGAGCGGTTCGCATAATAACTATCCTCACATTGTCGGACCTTAAATAGTTTTTGCAACAAACTGAGAGATTCACGAACTGCACCCGCGCTAGGATATGGGCCAAAGTATTCACCCTTATGCTTTCGCCCGCCCCGATAGAAAGCCACCCGTGGAAAGTCTTTATGCGTGGAAATATGAATATAGGGATAGCTTTTGTCATCACGTAGTAGAACATTGTAGCGCGGGTGGTGTTTTTTAATGAGATTGCTTTCTAGCAGTAAAGCTTCGGCTTCTGTCGCTGTTAAGGTTATTTGTACATCGGAAATCTGTTTGACCATTGACCAAATACGAGAATTAACCAGATTGCCCCGAAAGTAGCTGGAGACACGGCTTTTCAGGTCTTTTGCTTTGCCTATGTAGAGAATGTGTTCTTTATCGTCCATCATTCGATACACGCCAGGTTTATGCGGAACGGTTTTTAGAAAGCGAATGCTATCAAAGTTTGTATTATTAGAAGGTGGCGTTATTGAAGTACTCATCCATTTTAGTTTACTAGCAAGCTACTTGCGATTCAAAGTGATATCAATGTAAAAAAACACAATACAAGGTTGTGGGTGACGCAGGAACCCCAACATAGTGCGCCATGTTGGGGTTCCTGCGTCACCCACAACCTACAAAAGCATCACTTATAATCACACACTGTCTAAAGACTGGGTTCGTAACGCTCATTAATTCGGGCATTAACTAATGTAGTTTTAGGTTCTTTCGACTTGTTCTGATTCTCAACTAGCAATGCAACATGAACGGAATTAATTACTTTTCTGATACTATGACTATACTCGAATTTTCTGTCTTGCTTTTTCAGCAGTAGTTGGCGATATAGATTTAGATTAGCGCTGAACTGTTCTTTTTCTAACTTTCTGTTTACAAAAAATGGGAAAAAAACGATGGAAAGTGCTATACCAAATAGAAAACCAGACAGCACGGCTATATAGATTTCAGCCATCGTAAGACCTCTTATTTTTATTATTATTAGGTTTGTGTGAATGTGCTCAAAGTCATTAATAACTCCAACAGCTTAGCTCTGATTTAGCTCTGATGGACACTTGGGACATGACGAGATTGCATCAAT
>CAZDMX010000424.1:0-2567 GCA_964506085.1 uncultured Thiothrix sp.
GCTTTCATCTTATACCTCCATGTATATATTGAGACCTTTGCACGAAAGATATGATGGATAAAAAAGGCTAGAATTCCCCATATTTCGCTCTTTTTTCTCTCACATCCTTTCATCAAAGGTCTCATATTTGATTAAAAGTGCACGGAGTATAGTCAAAAAAACCAAATAGTGGGGTAATGTTGATAATTATTTCTGCTAATATCTATAAATTCTCATGATTAACGGTTTATGAGCATCACATTCTTACTTAAAAAGAACTTAAAAAGAACTTAAAATAATATGAAATTTTCAATAACAAATGATGTAACTCCTGCTGACACTAGTTTGCAAACTGATTGCGTAGTGGTTGCGATTTTTAATGATGGCGAGCTGTCGAATGCCGCCAAAGATATAGATAAACAATCATCTGGGGCTATTTCTGCATTAATCAACACGGGGGATTTCACGGGTAGTAAGAACACCGTTGAGGTTCTTTATAACCTCAACGGTGTAGAAACAAAAAGGGTTATGTTGGCGGGTTGTGGTGACAAGGAAAAGTTTGATCTTGAAGTTTTACATACCGTTGTTGGGAAAGTGGGAGCGAAACTAAAAGGGCTGAAACTTAAGCATGCAACCATCTGGCTTGCCGAGTCTGCGACTGATCAGCAACAAGCCGTACAGCAGATTGTTACCACATTATCATCGTGTTTTTATTCGTTGGACGATTATAAGTCGGATAAGAAGAAAGACAAGCTATCTGTTGAGCTTAGCGAAATAGTGATTGCTAGTGCAGATGAAGCAGATGAAGCAGATGCAGATCAGGCCGTTACTCAAGGTATAGGTATTGCTCAAGGGGTAGAGCTAGCCAAAAACATGGCGAACCATCCAGGTAATGTCTGCACACCGACTTATCTTGCAGAGAATGCAATCAAGCTTGCAGAGCAACATGACAAAATGACTGCCGAAATACTTGAAGAATCAGATATGGAGGCACTAGGAATGGGGGCGTTTTTGTCGGTTAGCGCAGGTAGTCGAGAAAATGGCAAGTTCATTATCTTGAATTACAGCGGCGACAATACCAATAATAAGCCAGTTGTTCTTGTCGGTAAGGGGATTACGTTTGATACCGGTGGCATCTCATTAAAACCGGGTGGAAAAATGGATGAGATGAAATTTGATATGGGTGGTGCGGCGAGTGTTTTGGGTACGATGCAAGCGATAGCCTCCATGCAATTACCCATGAATGTGATTGGAGTGATTGCTTCGGCTGAAAACATGCCTAGTGGACATGCGACAAAGCCTGGGGATATTGTCACTTCCATGTCGGGCAAAACCATTGAAGTGTTGAATACGGATGCTGAAGGTCGGTTGGTTTTATGTGATGCGCTAACTTATGTAAAGAGGTTTGATCCCGAAGTTATTATTGATATAGCCACTTTAACCGGTGCTTGTATCGTTGCTTTAGGGCATCACATTTGCGGATTGATTAGCAATAATGATGCACTAGCAAGTGACTTAATGCGCGCAGGTGAAGATGCTCTGGATCAAACCTGGAGGCTGCCCCACAATAAAAAATACACCCAACAATTAAAGAGTAAATTTGCTGACCTAGGTAATATTGGTGGGCCTGCTGCGGGCGCTATCACGGCTGGATGTTTTCTGGCAGAATTTGTTGATGATGAAACACCATGGGCACATCTGGATGTGGCGGGAACAGCATGGGCAGGGAAGGCTGCAACGGGTAGACCCGTACCGTTATTAGTACAATACTTGATTAACCGTCTTTAAATACTAAGAATATAAGCATCGTGACTGAGATAAAGTTCTATGTGGGAAGAAGTGACAATTTGAAGTCACGATTGTTGCTAGCTTGTCAGCTGACTCAAAAAGCGCTAGATCATAACCTACACGTTTATATCCATACAGATTCCCCAGAAACAGTAGAACAGCTGGATGATTTACTATGGACATGGAATGAAGATAGTTTTATTCCACATGGTCTAGCTCGAGATGAAGGGGTTAAGGTTGTACTGGGTTATGATTATGAACCTATTGAGCAGTGTGATTATTTAATTAACCTTTCTAATGGTCGCCCCACTTTTTTTGGTCGCTTTGAACGTATGGCGGAAATTCTTGATCAGGATCAAGAAATTTTAACAAAAGGACGTGACCGTTATCGGTTTTATCAAGACAGAGGGTATAAATTGGACTACCATAAGTTGTAAGCTCAAAAAACCTTGGAAGTCTTTCTGAAGTTAAAGGAAAAAGTTAGATGTCAGATACCAGCAAAGAGAATGACTATTCCATTCCGCTAATCACCGATGTAGTGGTTCTCGGTGATCAAGAGATGAAAAGATTAGCTCAGGAAGAGCAGGCAGTGACAGCGGATCATGCGGCTGTAAATTTACAACGTCGTATTGATGATGTGGAAAATGCTATTGGACAAGATGAATCAAAGGCACCTTCTCGTGCACATGCTATCCGAGCTGAACTGGCAGCAATATAAATATCAGTTATTAAGGTGCTTTGACGAAATGAAGTTACCCATCCTTCTTGTCTTTTTGCTCCTGCTCAAATGATCTCAAGTC
>CAZDMX010000425.1:0-2554 GCA_964506085.1 uncultured Thiothrix sp.
CCGAGACATGAATGGCAAGCTGTTACTGAGACACGCTATAAACACATCCCTGTGCGCTCGGATGCCGCGTCCATGCGGCCTACGGTCTCAGCAACAGCTTGCCATTCCTGCCTCTCATCGTTAACGGGACAGCAGTGTAATAAATTACTTATGGAAAGATAAAGCTTTCAATATATCCTTAGCTGCTATTTTATATCTAAACCGTCTAAATGTGCATACTTTTATCCTTGACCAAGATCACAAAATTAACTTCCATTATTAGTCTTCAGGTGTTGATATTTCGGCAAAATATTGTTGAAATAATGTCATCAAATGTACCAAAGATTCTCTTTTTAGACTTTTACTGTCTATACTTCAACTACACAAAATCACTTACTATCAAGTAATTCCAGATAAGAGTTACTTTATTAAACCATGATAAAACATAAACTTATAAGAAGCTTCTCAGTTTGCTTATCGCTTACATTCAGCACGATTACTATCGCTCAAGATGCGCCACTTTTTGAACTGCCTGGCGACAATAAAACGATAAGCTTACAAAAGCTCAAAGGCAAAGTGGTGTATCTGGATTTTTGGGCTTCATGGTGCGTCCCCTGTCGCAAGTCTTTTCCTTGGATGAATGACATGCACTCAAGATACGAGAGCAAAGATTTTGCTATCGTGGCCGTCAACCTCGATGCCTCAAAATCAGACGCCCTTAAATTTTTAAAGAATCTGCCTGTGAAGTTCGATATTGCTTACGACCCAGATGGTACGGTGGCTAGCAAGTACAAGTTAAAAGTCATGCCCAGCTCATATTTAATCGATAGGAGCGGCACTCTCGTTTTCGCCCATAAAGGCTACCGGGAAGGTGATTCAAATGGGATAGAAAAAAAGATACAAAAACTCATTAATTCGAAATAGACACATACTACTATGTACAAATTATTAATAATTTCGACGTGTTTACTATCCTCTTCCTGCTCAACACTTAGCAATATGAGCGTCAGCGAAGACGTAAAACCCTGGGAAAAAGATATCCTTGCCAAGCAAGAGATGCAAATACCACCCGACAAAATGTATTCATTTACCGATGATCACATTTTCTTCAGTAAAGAAGCATCAACAGGTGGTAACGGTGTTGGTGGCGGTGGCTGCGGCTGCAACTAAAACTGCAACTTAGGCAGAGGGACAAACATGAAATCAATCAAGAATAAATTAACTGTAGCAACCTGCACGCTATTGTCGCAACAAAGCGGCAATGCTCTAGCAATCGATAATGCCTGGGAAATTGACACTTCATTTTTATATTACAGTGAAGCAGATGATCGCGTTAGCGTGGTTAAATTTGTAGCCAACGTTGGCGGTGATGTTTCTGATCAAGATCGCGTTACCATACAACTTGTTCTAGATACAATGTCCGGCGCCACTCCATCAGGGGCGGTAAAAACCAGTGGTGGCGGCAATACAGTGAGTGGTGCATCTGGCGGCGGCGGAGCCGGTGTCTCTGATCCGAACGCAAGTGCTCTAGGTCAGTTTGATGATACACGTGCAGCAAGTAGCCTTAGCTGGACGCATCTCTATGAAAACAATTGGTCTGTTGCATATAGCGGTGCCGTATCGGTAGAAAATGATTACCGCTCTTTCAGTGCAGCAGCAACGGTCAATAAAGAAACAGACAAAAAAGACTACCTCTTCACTCTGGGCATGGCAGCCACACATGACGAAATATTTCGTGTTGGTGCCGGAGACACACCTGTGCCACTGTCACAAATTGCTGACAATGAAGCTGCTGGCGAAGGCGAAAGAGAAACTATCGATATTATTGCCGGCATCACTAAAGTCATTAACCGACGCACTGTCGGACAGATTAACCTTGCTTACAGCGTCTCCAATGGATACCACACTGACCCTTATAAAGTTTTTAGCGTTGTTGACAGAGACACGAATAACGTCATCCAAGATTCAAGCTTTTATGAAAGCAGACCTGATAGTAGAAAAAGAACAAGCATTACTTTCAAAATAAATCATCAGCTATATCCTAATAATAACACCATTCATGGATCATATCGTTACTATACTGATGACTGGGACGTGGATTCACATGCCTTTGATTTTGCTTACCGCTTTAACTTTGAAAATACAAGCTATTTAGAACCACGAATAAGGTTGTATACACAGAGCCAAGCGGACTTCTATCAAAATCAATTTTTTGTTGATGACGCGGGTGCTAGCGATCCATCATTGCTCTTCCCGGAATTCATCAGTGCCGATTATCGACTGGATGATATGGTAAGCATTACGCCGGGAATAAGATATGGAAAAGAAATAGGTAATAATGGTCAACTACGTGTCAGACTGGAATACATGTACCAATCCTTCAAGCACTCTGAGTTTGATACTAATAAAGCGATTATATTCCAGATTGCTTATAGTAAGCGATTTTAACTCAATCCTGTAGGGTGGTGGGTATCACTCACCCTGCCAACCTCGTTCTCCCGCTTCTACTGTCCGATAAGAGATGGCTTGTCATTCCTGAATGTTTTTATCGGGAATCCAGATCTTTTAAGTTATT
>CAZDMX010000426.1:0-2553 GCA_964506085.1 uncultured Thiothrix sp.
CGTAAATTTGCTCTACTTTTTACACATTGCTAATTACAAACGTGTTTCAGGCAAGGCTCTTGCTATTTTATTACTGTAGTCACGCATCAACGAAATCCAATACTTATTGATCATATTGAGCTACTTAGAAATAGTTTTAGAGAGGCAAAATTACATTATGACTTTAACATAGAGGCCATCGTTATCCTTCCAGATCACTTTCATATGATGATTTCACCTAAGCGTGTTAAGAGTTACCCGTATATCATTAAGTCGCTCAAGCAATATTTCTCGCAACACTGTCCTAACGTGGCTTACCGACACATCCAGCAATCAGTAAGCAGAATTAAAAAAGGTTATAAACCCGTTTGGCAGAAACGTTACTATGAACACACTATTCGCAACGAAGAGGATTATTGGTTGCATTTTGACTACATTCACTTCAATCCTGTTAAACACCATCTGGTTGACAGAGCCAACGACTGGAAGCATTCATCCTTTCACAAGTTTGTCGACAAAGGATGGTACAGCAAAGACTGGGCAGATTTTAACGAAGAACATGATTTCGAATAGGGCTGAAGTAGGGTGGGAGGATCCCACCTTCAGCGCCCGATCAACCATCTTAATGGCGGGACTCTCGGCAACATGCTCCTGCTTTTCCCTACTACAGCACATCCATGTGCTCCCATTCTACTTTTTCCAGTTGGAAATGATTGAGTCTATATGATCTACGAGTTTCAATAGGTTTTCTTCGTTTTTTGTGGACGAGGCGGCGAGTGAATCATATTGAGTAATGTGTTGATACAGTTGTTCTTGTGTTGATGCGGTATAAACACCATCAAGTTTGCCCATCCACTTTAGACCTTCTGCCTGATGATCATTACGATGCTCGCCTAAATCAGCTTGGCGATTGATAACGATAATGGGCGTTTCTTGTTCTTTGGCGCTGATGATATTTCCCATTCCCGCGTGGGAGATAAAAATACTGGCTCGCTTTATTTTTTCATTGTATTCATCAAGACCCATAAAGCGTTGCCACTGTATATTTTGGGGCTGGTATTCACCATCACCTATCTGGGCAAACACTTCTTCATCATTTTTTCCTGCCCAGTCGTCCATGTACTGGATAAGACGATCGAAAGGGAACTGGGTACCTGTTGCTACGAAGATCACAGCACAGAACCTTTATATAAGACTGTTTTTCCATCACTCAAAGCTTCCCATTGGGTGATCACTACATCTGCATGTGCTTTGATCATTCTGGCGGAGCGCGATAGCTGCTGCACATTGGCAATGCTGTCTATCCAGATGGTTTTTATGCCTAGGTATTTGCCCAGTAAAATAGCCACAACACCTGGGGCAGCCCCTGTCGAGATGATGGTTTGTGGTCGTTCTTTGATAAAGAGATAAAGCATTTGAAACGCTAGGGGGATGAGCATGGGCTTGTTGTCTGCACTGACATCAAGAATGTTATGAACTGTTCGCTCACTTTGTTGCTTGAGGTGATATTGACTGCGGGGTGAGGCATAAATAACAGGATGCTTTTCTTCGAGCTTATTACAGATTTTATTGAGCTGTACCCAGTGACCACCGGGAGAGGAAACCGCTAATATTTTTCCTGTTTTCCAGATCATGGTAATTGATATTTAATCATGCTTTGCTGAGATAGAAGCAAGCCTGATCACCCTGGTTCTCTTTGTTTAATCTAGCCGCACGCTCTTCATAACCTGCTATACGATTCTTGTCAAAAGAAGAGGCTGCTGGGTTAACGGCATAGGATTTTTCGTCATTTAAAGCGATATCTTTTCTATATTGCTCGCTACCCCAGAACTGAAAAGCGAAAGAGTCATAAACCACATTATCAATTTGCAAACCCGCTTGTTTGGCTAAATATGCCATGCTTTTAATAGAGTGCAAAAACAAGTGCCTCGGTGCATCAAGTTGCACCCAGTCTGTACCGTATTTTTTCCATGCCAATGAGCTAACCGTTGGCAAACGAATTAAGCATGTACCGCCTTCATTTAACTTGTTAGCGGTTGATTGTAGAACCTCCAATTGATCAGCAACATGTTCAAAAGAGTGGTGGAACATGATGAGATCCCAGCTACCTTCTACTTCATGAATGGTTTGTTTAATGACATTAAGACCATTCTTATATTCGATATCTGCCTCATTAAAGGGATCCGCGCCTTGCACATTCTTAAAACCGGCTCCTTTCAAGGAATAGAGTAGGTGTCCTGCTCCACAACCTACGTCTAAAATAGCTGAGTTCTTATCTATATTGGCAAGTTGCAAGGTTTTTATTTTGGCTTCGGGGTTTCTAAATGAGAGTATTTTTCCCAATACACCTTTTCCTGTGGCGGCAAAATAATCACGCTGTGCCAAGAGAAACTGCTTAATACCTGTTGGAAAACCTACATCAGAATATGAATAATAATCTTTGGGGTAATACTCAGGCAGGTTGTCGGGTACAACCGCTAGCTGCAAGCACTGACAACTACCACATTGAAAATAAACGTGTAGATCTCGATAACCCAGCATCATTTCTTTAGCTTGATAGTGGTCGTTGTTGTT
>CAZDMX010000427.1:0-2541 GCA_964506085.1 uncultured Thiothrix sp.
TATCTTCAGCACTCTAGTCATTCTCGCTACGTTTCAACTGCGTTTTTTAGGATAATCAACTGTACTTTCTTTTCTCGCTTCCTCCGATATAAGCCCCAAGGCTATCGAAGGAAGCGGCTAAGCTGGTTTAGGCATTACTTAGCTACAAACCAGACAGACTGAAATTTCTCAGCCATCTTTTTAATAATGGACTTATAGTCGGTTTATAGTGGGTTTTTTCTCACTAAAAATAACTAAACCATTATGAATGGGGTTTTCGATTACAACGTGATTTTTAGTAATTTTTGCTTTGAGCAAAAGTAGGTTAACTCGCTGTAACAAGGTTATGGCGGTATCTATCCCAGCATCAAATCCTACTACACCTGCGCTCAGGCTAACTCTTAGATAGTCTTTTTCATCGGGCGTGTTAAAAGGAGTAAACATGACTGCTTCTCGCATCCTTTCAGCCGCCACATACGCTCCTTTTGCATCCGTTTCTGGCATGATAATCAGAATCTTATCTTCCTCCTCATATCGGAATGCAATGTCAGAACTGCGGATACCATGAAACTCTTTCTTTTCTTCATCTACGTACTCAATCCCTTGCAAGATAATACGACTAAGAGATTTTAGAACATCATCTGATTTTTCCCGACCATAGGTTTCTGTAATCAGTTCAAAATCATCAACTTCCAACAGAATAACTGAAAGATCGCGCTGATAGCGTTTTGATCTTTCGATATCGTAGTTCAATAGTTTATTGATGACTGCGGAGTTGTAAAGACCTGTAGTTGCGTCTGTATTTGATAACTGAGTTAATCGGTCGAGTTTATTTTTTTGAATCCAGAAAACAGCCAGTCCGGTAATGAGCGAAGCAACAAGGACACTTAAAACTAGATACATGGAGCCTGCAACAACGATTAGGGTGAATAATAATAGAATAGAAGAGAGACCGATAAGCAGTAGAAGTGCTTGTTTGCTTGGAATGAATTTATTCATAACTTGACCAATAATTTTCAACTAACCACTATACTAATTTTTATAAGATTAATAAGTCAAATAATAATGCGGAATGGTATTGTTCAAGAATATTAATTGACCCTATCTCAGATAAGAACTGTCAAAACCAGCTAAGGACATTATTTGTGAAAGTTTTCTGCTTGACGAGAGCCATGAAACTGAAACTATGCATACGGATTACGTAAAATAATCGTATGTTCTCTATCAGGGCCTGTAGAAATAATATCAATAGGCATCTCTGTTACTTCTTCTAGCCGTTTTATATAGTTTTTGGCATTGTCGGGTAAATCATCGACGTTGGTAACCCCCACTGTTGATTCACTCCACCCTGGCATTTCTTCGTAAACCGGCTTACATTCTGAGTATTTAATTGTAGAGATAGGTGGCACATCAATTTCTTCGCCATTAAGTTCGTAGGCTATACAAATTTTGATAGTATCCAGCCCATCTAAAACATCTAGTTTAGTCAAACAAATACCCGTGACACTGTTGATTTGCATAGCACGACGTAACGATACGGCATCGTACCAACCGCAGCGTCTTGCACGACCCGTTGTCGCACCAAACTCATGCCCTTTCTCAGCTAAATACGCACCCGTCTCATCAAATAATTCTGTAGGGAAAGGCCCTGACCCGACACGTGTGGTATACGCTTTAGTAATACCGACTATGTAATCCAAATAAGCAGGGCCTACACCCGTACCCGTACAAGCTCCTCCCGCAGAAGGGTTCGAGGAGGTAACATAGGGATAAGTACCGTGGTCAATATCTAACAACGTGCCTTGAGCCCCTTCGAACATGACGTTGTTGCCTGCTTTGCGATGTTTATGCAGTTCATGGGTTACATCACACACCATAGGGCGCATGATTTCAGCCATTTCTAAAGCTTCGTCTAGCACTTCTTGATAATCAACCGGGGCAGCTTTGAAATAGTTTATCAATGCATAGTTATGATATTCCATCACTTCTTTTAGTTTAAGCGTTAAGCGTTCTGCATCCATCATGTCGCACACACGCAATCCACGACGGGAAATTTTATCTTCATAAGCAGGGCCGATACCACGACCTGTTGTACCAATTGCTTTTTTTCCACGAGCCGCTTCTCTAGCGGCATCTAGTGCAACGTGATAAGGCAGAATTAATTGACAAGCTTCTGATATTTTAAGACGCTGTTTTACTGGCACACCCTGCTCTTCAAGCATGGTAATCTCTTCCAGCAATGCATCAGGAGCCAGCACCACTCCATTACCAATCATGCAGTCTACACCTTCGCGCAGTACACCCGATGGAATAAGGTGAAGTACGGTAGTTTTACCATCAATAACTAAGGTATGACCCGCATTGTGTCCACCCTGAAAACGCACGACAGCAGCAGCATCTTCTGTGAGTAAATCAACGATTTTACCTTTTCCTTCGTCACCCCATTGAGTGCCTAGTACCACTACGAATTTACCCATTGCTACCTTCTCCTAAACCTGCAATAACCTTTGAACCTAAAAAACTCAGTTGAAACGTAGCGAGAATGACTAGAGTGCTGAAGAT
>CAZDMX010000428.1:0-2538 GCA_964506085.1 uncultured Thiothrix sp.
GGGTAATGGAGGTGGCTTAACAGCCCCTTGTATAGCTTTTGGCTTCAGGCTGAATTTTGGCAGTGGAGGGGGTGATGGACGCAGTAGCACTTCAGGCTTCTGCTTTTTCCCATAGATGTTTTTTCTAGGCAGTTGTGGGGGTGATTTGTGCTGTTTATACTGTTGAGTATCAAGCTTTGCAGCTACTTCCAATTCTTGTTTAGGTTCGATTTTTCGTTTCGCTTTAACTCTAGAGAAGGTTTTTCCTCCACTTTCTTTCCCCGTAGTCTCTTTTTTGATTTCCGCTATCAGCGGTGTTTCTTCTTCAACACTCCCCCAGACAACCAAGCGCAATAAAATTGAAAAGCTGATTAGATAAAAACATAAATACCATAAATAAAATCCAATACCATAATCTAGCACTTTGTCACCCTTGCCAAAGGGTACTTCGGTAAATAGAAACGCTTCAGAAGCCATAATGATCGCGAGGATAGAAAGAAATAAACCTAGTTGTGGGGATTCCCTCGATATATATATCGACAAGATAGCAAAAGGAGAGGCATACCAGGCAAACTGAAAAGTAATGAAACCCAGCCATCCCATTGCCAGTACCCAATAACCTTGAATATCATGTGCCTGAGTAATAAAAACAGGTAAGAATAGGGAGGTTATAAAAAGCCCAGCCGCTACAATAAAAGCCGCTAATGATAAGCTCATCAACGAATGATCTTGGTGTTGTTGTGCAACAATGGCTGAAGCTACAGGTATTTGTGACATTCCAATATTATAGTTGTTTCTTATGATAATTCTACAATATGTTGAAAAATATCTCTTAGTTTACTTAATATCTGCTTTTTTCCTGATAATTGGGTCAGTCTGGATACTTCTTGCCACGGTTTTTGTTGAATAACTTTATGTTCCAGTAATTGCTGCTCTTTACTCGTGAATTGCTCCCACACTACTTTTTTCTTTCTAGTCATGTGTACTAGCTTTTGTAGTGCGAACATACAATTTTCGTAGCCACGATGCCCATAGGCAAAAGATTCTATATCTTGTCGATCTTGGCTGGTTATTGTCTGAGTATCTTCCTCAATTTGCTTGCCTATTTGCTTGCCTATTTGCTTTTCTGGTTGTAAAGCTTGTACGATTTCATCCTCTAAGTCCCTTAAAGGTTCAGATAACAGAACTGGAAAATATCGCCTAAATTGAGCTCTACTTCGAAAAAACAAATCATCGCCCTGATTAGTCAAAGGTTTCATCATAATCACGGAATGACTACCACTACTTGCATCACGACTGAGGCCTAGTCTGACTGCTTCAAAGCCCTGCTTATCCCAAAAACCAAGTAGACCAACGGTTGCTCCAAAGCTGGTGCTGAGATAATCTGCTGATGAGCTTTTCTCAATCAGCTTGAGCAATAAGCTTGCTACACCCTGCCTTTGTACATGGGGGTGAACCACAATACGCATCACCCTATCGGTTAGATACAGAGGTGCATCTGCAATGCCCGCATGTACCGCCAAGGATTGTGGAACCAAGTGTCCACGCGGACGACGCTTTCCATAATGAATTTCATCTGCTAAAGCAGCATCCATTCCACCTTCCTGAACGCATAATGATGTTGCTATTACATGGCCTTGCCACTTAATCACATCAACAGAAATATTTTTACCATCCAGCAAATGCCTTAAATCAGTGGGGCGTGTCTGATAATGCGCTAATACCAACAGACCAAATATTTCTCGAAGCAGGGCTTCATCATTAATCAACTGACTTGACGTTATTTTTTCGTGCACACAGTCGGCTAAACTAAAGTGTTGCAATTGTTGTCTTTCAACGGGTTTTGCATCCAGTAACAAACTATCAAAGAAGAAACTTTCTAATGGGTCATTCTCTCCATATCTAATGGGTTGTTGTAAGGTTATTTTTTTCCATTGTGGCGTTATCGTATCTAGCTGTTGTTTAAAACGTAGTGCAAAACCTCGCCCTGTACCTTCATACCCATGAACCGTAGTAGAGAAAATAATGACTGGATAGTGCTTTAGCATTTGCACTAATAGCGAAGCAGGAATAGCCGCGGCTTCGTCAACCAGTAACACATCTGCTACCCGTTTCTCATGGCACAGTTGATCCGGTGCGATAAAATGTAGATCTGCATAATCACCCGCATGACGAAAAATAACATCGGCTGTTTTACGCGTAGGTGCAGTCACTAATACACGATACTTGTCGCTAGCAAGTTCAGCTATGACCATACCCAATACTGCTGATTTGCCCCGCCCTCTATCAGCTTCCAAAACCAGAGGTGCCGGATGATCGTTGTGGATCACATTAAGGATTGTTTCTATCGCAGTGAACTGATCTTTGGTTTTAGAGTGTTTGAGCGTGATGGGCAAAGAGAACGTAGGGAGCTGCGTTTCTTCATGCACTATTTGTACGAAATCCGCTTGCTTTAGTTTGCTAATAAAACGACGAACATAATAAGCTGATAAGTCACAACCCTGATAAGGCCAGTTGGCAATACGTCGATTAAAAGGATCATCATATTCTTGCCATTTA
>CAZDMX010000429.1:0-2526 GCA_964506085.1 uncultured Thiothrix sp.
TGGTTGTTACAGGATTAGTTTCCTGTGGCGGCGGTGGAAGCAGCAGTCAGCCAACACCAACACCAACACCAACACCAACACCAACAAACATTAGCAAAGAACAACTTGGAGAAAAACTGTTCTCAGATAAAAACTTGTCATTAGAGAGAACCCAGTCATGCGCAACCTGCCATGATCCGAATCATGCTTTTATTGACAATAGAGATAATGCCGTCTCTAAAGCAGTATCAGTAGGAGATGATGGTACTTCGCTAGGCGATAGAAACACCCCTACCGCCATGTATGGAAAGTTCGCACCGAGCTTTCAGTTAAATAGTCGTGATGAATTTATTGGCGGTCAATTTCTTGACGGCAGAGAAGCAGACCTTAAAGGTCAAGCAGGGCAGCCTCCCCTTAATCCTGTAGAAATGAACATGCCAGATAAGGCAAGCGTGGTGGCAAGGCTTGAGGAAAACACGGAATACGTGGATGCCTTTAAAGCTCTTTTTGGAGCGACTATCTTTGATAACGTAGACTCTGCTTACGCTGCAATGACCGAAAGTATCGCCAATTTTGAGAAAACCGACACCTTCTCTCCTTTCACTTCCAAGTACGATCGTTGGGTAATCAACCAATATGACATGACACCCGTAGAGGATTTGGGTCGTGCCATTTTCTTCTCGCAGCAATTCACAAACTGTAATGGCTGCCATCAACTGAGAGCATTTGGCGGGGTACAGGAAGAAACATTCGCTAACTATGAGTACCACAATTTAGGCATACCTGTGAATCAGGCCGTGCGTACTGCCAATAATAACAACGGCAAAGGAATAGCTGGTTTTACGGATCGTGGCTTATTAGATAACCCCGATGTGAACGATAGCCATGAAGACGGAAAATTTAAAGTTCCTACCCTGCGTAACGTTGCCGTAACAGCGCCCTATATGCACAATGGCGTGTTTCAGGATTTACGCACTGTTGTATTGTTTTACGACAAGTTTAATAACAGCTCACGAACCCAAAACCCGGAGACGGGCTTGCCCTGGCGAGCACCTGAGGTCAATAGCAATCTAGCACTTGAAACGGCTGAGTTTAATAGCAGAGCCTTAACCGATGAACGCGTTGATGCATTGGTAGCCTTTATGAAGCTGTTAACCGATCAGCAATATGAACACTTGATCCCAGAATAAGGATGTAAGAAGGAGAGTCATTAAGTGTTTTCAATTAAAACTAGAACATTGACTTTGCTGTTCTTGATAGCTTGTACTCTACCTGGCTTGATAGCGGTGTATTGGATAACACATTCCATGTCTGTATCTGCTACAGATTCACTGTTAAAAAACGAGATAAACCTCAAGCACACATCAGCACAACTTATCAACGAACCACTTCAGAAAAAACTGGGTGGCAATTTGAGTGTGAATAAAAGCACGGGTTCTTTATTACGTGTATTACCCAACGCTCAAAGTAATCGCTTACTCCTTGATATAGCAGGTGGCCACTCCTTCTTTTCGCTCCCGTGGATAAGCCCTCCTGCTAGTACTAAGTCAAGAGATGGACTTGGCCCTCTGTTTAATGCCCGCAATTGTATTAAATGCCATCACAATGGGGGGCGAGGCAGAGCGCCCTCTGAGGATGAAGAGATGCGCCATATGTTAGTACGGTTAAGCGTGCCGGGTACTGACAACAAGCAAGGCGTTGTAGCTGAACCTATGTATGGTACGCAATTACAGTTATTGGGTAATAAGGATGTTCAAAATAATGGTGCTACAAGTGGTGAGGCGATCGTTACTGTGAAGTATAAAACCCTACCCGGTCAATACCCTGATGGTGAGCCTTATCAGTTAAAAAAACCTGAGTTTATTCTAAGCGATTATTCCTTTGGCCCAATGTCCGATAAAACCCTGATGTCGCCTAGAAATGGCCCTTCTTTAGTGGGTATGGGCTTGATAGAGATGATTTCGAGTGCAGATATTTTGTCATTAGCCGATGCAGAAGATAGCGATAATGATGGTATATCAGGTCGAGCTAATCAGGTTTGGAGCATAGAACACAACAAGTTAATGCTGGGTCGCTATGGTTTAAAGTCGAATACGCCTACATTACGCCAACAAGTTGCTGACGCATTTGTCAATGATATTGGCATTACTAGCTCGCTATTCCCCGAAGAAAATTGCGGTGAAAAACAAACAGGTTGCTTACAAGCAAGGCATGGCAGAGGTCCAAGGTCAGCCGATGAAATAGATGATGTGATTTTAGATAAGGTCATTAATTTAGTCCGCTATATCCCAGTGCCTTACAGCCGTACGAAAGCAGTTAACACACTAGCAGTTAACACACTAAAAGAAGGAGAGAAACATTTTCAGGAAGCAGGTTGTCAGTCATGCCACCATCCTTCTTTTACCACAATAAATACCACTAAACATGAGCTACTACGCTCGCAAAAAATATCACCCTATTCAGACTTTTTACTGCATGACATGGGGGCTGGCTTAGCCGATGGAAGACCCGACTTTCAAGCAAGCGGTAGCGAATGGCGAACCGCTC
>CAZDMX010000430.1:0-2504 GCA_964506085.1 uncultured Thiothrix sp.
CGAGTAGAAAACGATGTAACTTATCGGACATAAACAAACTATTAGCGTGGATTATTGAATAAGAACATTTTACCTTATTTAGCAGCAGATCACTATCAGTGTCAGTACACTTTCGTATTTCGGTAGTGGGTTAAACCTGTGATTATTTGCTTTTATCGCCGCACCCTTCGACAAGCTCAGGGTGCTGCACCAGTGAAAATACTTACGGGACGATTAATAGTTGTTGGGTTGATAAACTAGGCGGTGATAAGTGTACCTGCGCCAATATCCGTCAATAACTCAAGCAAGACGGCATGAGGCACTCTGCCATCAATAATACAGGATGATCCAATACCCGATGACACTGCATCAAGAGCGCAGTTTATTTTGGGTATCATGCCGCCATCAATAATTCCCGTTTCAATCAGATGGCTAACATCTTGGCTATTCAACCCGGTTAACAATTTACCCTTGTCATCTAATACACCAGGCGTGTTGGTGAGTAATAAGAGCTTGGCAGCATTGAGTACAATGGCCATTTTCCCCGCAACAATATCCGCATTAATATTGTAAGCAGTACCCCCTTCGCCCACTCCAATAGGTGCGATAACAGGTATAAAGCGATCATTGTCAAGCATTTCGACAATGCTAGGATCAATAGAAACCACTTCACCTACATGTCCTAAATCTATGATTTCAGAAGGTTGGTTAGCGCTGGCTTTTTTCTTTAGTTCAAGCTTTTTCGCACGAATAAAATTACCGTCTTTTCCGGTCAGTCCAATAGCTTTGCCGCCAGCCTGATTAATCAGGCTGACAATTTCTTTATTGACTAATCCACCTAGAACCATTTGCACAACGTCCATGGTTTCGCTGTCAGTTACCCGCATTCCGTCGATAAATTTACTTTCTTTACCTAATCGCTCTAGTACGTCACCAATTTGAGGGCCACCGCCATGTACAACAACCGGATTTATGCCGACTTGTTTAAGTAATACGATATCCTGGGCGAACTGTTGTTTGAGTGATGCATCAGTCATTGCATTGCCACCGTATTTGATGACAATAGTTTTTCCAGAATAACTTTGGATATAGGGTAAGGCTTCTATTAGTATTTCAGCGGTGTGCATATGTTGTTTCCTCAATTTGGATTGTTTCATTGTCATAAACAAAACGAAAATTTGTAGGCCTGATCAAGCAAAACGGATCAGGCAAAGAAGTAATAGGTACTACTGCCGTATCCACTTCGTTTGATCCAGCCTACAGTGAGTAGTAGTTGAATGGTTTCTTTTATTACTTGTGTCCAGAGTGACCAAAGCCACCTTCACCTCGATCACTGTCCGAGAAGTCATCAACCTGATTTAGGCTAACCTGAATGATGGGGACAAAGACAAGCTGGGCGATGCGATCAGCAGGTTCAATCGTGAAGGTATTTTGACCGCGATTCCAGCAAGAAATATAGAGTTGTCCCTGATAATCAGAATCAATTAAGCCAACGAGATTACCCAAAACAATACCGTGTTTATGCCCAAGTCCAGAACGTGGCAAGATAGTGGCAGCCATGCTGGGATCACTAATATGTATAGCTATACCCGTTGGGATGAGTTGGGTATCACCCGGTTCCAAAGTAATCGCTGCATCAATACAGGCACGTAAGTCCATGCCCGCGGAACCCTCGGTGGTATATTCGGGTAAGGGGATAGAATCACCTATGCGTTTGTCAAGTATCTTAAAATCAACGGTCTTCATTAAATATCCTGTTTAGGGTTTGTAGAATGTGTCAGGGCTGTTCAATATTATATGGAAGTGAGCCTTCAGAGACTGCGGAAGTATTGCGAAGCAGCCAAGCCATCCCACAAAAAAAAGCGAACTATGGTTAAACCTGTTGTTTATAATCAGCTAAACTTTATGTTCCACATCCTTCGACAAGCTCAGGATGTTCGTTTCAAGCTTTGTCCGAGCATCCTGAGCTGTGTCGAAGGGTGTGGCGATAAAAGCAAATAATCACAGGTTTAACCCACTACAAAAACATAACCAATATTTTGGTTTTTACATCAAAAAAGCGGAGGGATTTCTTAACATCAAGGCTTTCACCCTGATTTTAGCAGTATTTCACTCTATTTCGCTGTCTCGGGACACAATAATGCCTCAGAAATTCCACCCCAGCCAATTAATCGTGTGGGTGAAGTTATAAGAGAGGTAATAGGCATAGAGAGATAATAGGGGTTGGTAGTCTGATGTGGTTAGTGTACATCAGATTGCCTTATTACGAGACCCCGTTATTATGCGGGTCAGAACCTTGGTGACAGTCGACTGTCGGTGTTCCCCTACAACTCTCATCTAAAGCGGTGTGCACATATGTAAAAAAGCGAATATTAACAATAAACTACTTGTCAATAAATTCTCGACATGATCTACTGTTGCCCCGATAAAGTGGCACTCATATAATGAGTTATAGGCTGGCCATTGAGCAGATTAATCATATGTTCAGGATTGATTCAGCAAGTCTTTATATAATGACGCCTAAA
>CAZDMX010000431.1:0-2483 GCA_964506085.1 uncultured Thiothrix sp.
TAAAGGAATTTCTGGAAAATGTTGGCTTTATTCGTAGTCACTCTACGGGTGAAGATACTAACTAGATAGTATAAATAGCAAGGTATTTGAAATGGGATTTAAATGTGGAATCGTTGGTTTGCCTAATGTCGGAAAATCAACGCTGTTTAATGCTTTGACGAAGTCAGGTATACAGGCTGAAAACTATCCTTTTTGTACCATAGAACCTAATGTTGGTATTGTTCCAGTACCTGATTTACGTCTGGTGGATTTAGAAAAAATTGTTAATCCAGAACGTGTTCTACCCACCACGATGGAATTCGTTGATATTGCAGGTTTGGTAGAAGGCGCTTCAAAAGGTGAAGGTTTAGGAAATCAGTTTCTATCTCATATTCGAGAAACAGATGCTATAGCGCAAGTAGTTCGATGCTTTGAAGATGATGATATCGTGCATGTTGCTGGAAAGATAGATCCTGCATCTGATATTGATATTATCGGAACAGAGTTGACTCTAGCGGATCTTGAGGCGGTTGAAAAAGCGCTATTCCGGGTTAGTAAGATTGCAAAATCGGGTAATACAGATGCCATCGCACAAAAAGCTTTATACGAAGGTTTATTAGAGCATCTGGGTGAAGGAAAGCCGGCTCGTTCTTATGAGATAAATGAAAAGGATCAACCCTATATTCAAGAGCTACGCCTAATCACAATAAAGCCTTTAATGTTCATTGCGAATGTTAGTGAAGAGGGTTTTACCGATAATCCGTTTCTAAAAGTAGTTGAAGAAATAGCGGCAGAAAGTAATGCTGCAGTTATCCCTGTTTGCGCCGAAATGGAATCGGAATTGGCACAATTAGAAGATGATGAACAAAAAGAATTTCTTGAAGAAATGGGGCTTGAAGAAGCTGGGCTAAATCGAGTCATTCGCACCGGTTATGATCTACTTAGCTTGCAAACCTTCTTTACAGCAGGTGTTAAAGAAGTAAGAGCCTGGACAGTGCACCAAGGCGCTTTTGCCCCGCAAGGTGCGGGGAAAATCCATACCGATTTTGAAAAAGGCTTTATTCGAGCAGAGGTTGTTTCTTATGCTGATTTTATTGAGTATAACGGTGAACAAGGCGCTAAAGATGCTGGCAAGTGGCGTTTAGAAGGTAAGGATTATGTCATGCAAGAAGGAGATGTGGTTCACTTTCGCTTTAATGTTTGATGTAACTACCAGAGCTTCTCTATTCTCGGACAAGCTCCTAGGTTTTATCTAGCTCCTAACCAGGATCTGCTCTTTTTACGTGTGCTGACTTGATAAAGCTTTAGCTGGGGTTGTATTTCTAAAACGGAAAGTTTGCCTAATCCTTTTCGTGTTGCATAAGCTGCCCCAGTGTCCAGATAGCAGATATTGCTAATGTGGATAGGGTGTTCTACTGGGGTATGTCCAAGGATTACAAGATCTATGTCTTCAATGCGATCGGTTGAGTTAGTTATTTTATAATGGCGATATCTATTTCTTGACCAGAGAACATAATTGCAAAGCTCTTCATCTTTATGAATGCCAGCAACAAATTTCTTCCAGGTCATGCCTGTAGGGATATCTGCGTGAACTAGGCCTATCATGCCGGAGTCTGTTTTAACTTCTATGGCGATAGGTAATTGAGTTAATCTTTGTCTAATTTTTATTTGTTGATCCGGTGGTATGGATGTCCACCAGTCGCCACCATTGTTTGTAGTCCAACTACGGTACATGGATTGATCATGCTCGGCTTCAATTAGCATAATTTCATGATTGCCCATGATAGAAAAGAACCAGGGTTTATCTAGAAACTCAAGTACTCGATCAGACTGAGGCCCACGATCAATGAGATCGCCCACGGAAAAAACACGATCAGTAGCAGGGTTGAATCCAACGTCGGTCAACAGGGTTTCTAAAGCTTCAAACATGCCATGAATATCTCCAACGACGAAGTCTCTACCTGCTTTATTGACTGTAAAATGTTTAAATGGCGCTGAATTCATCTTCTATAACACTCGTTTTGAGAGCTCATATTTTCTTTTCATTTATTGTAGGTGTAATATTGAGAACACTCTAATTAACCCATTATGGCTATAATACGCTACATTAATATTCCATTCATCTAAATACGTAAATAAATGAAAAGAAATCAAATAATCCATCATAAAGCACAGTTAGAATCTTTTTTATGGCGACTCAGGTTTGTTATCTGGATGTCCGTTGCCATAGCAATGGGAATGTTTTTAATCGCAGTATGGCTATTATTTAAAAAAATGTTATTCAGTTCTGTTCTAATGGCAACCCTAGGCTTTATTGTATTCCGCGTACTACGAGAATACTCCGTTATTATTACTAAAAAATGGGTGAGAAGTAGAGTAGGGCAGGAGGAAATGCTGCTTTTTTTAGATAAAGAGATGAAAGGTACATCATCCCGTGACTTTTTCCATTTATTGGAGCGTGCGCTTCAGGTTATAGAGCGAAACAAGTCCTAGTACTCCATCAA
>CAZDMX010000432.1:0-2483 GCA_964506085.1 uncultured Thiothrix sp.
TTCTATTCCAAGAACCCTTTTATGTCCACAACTGAACTGGCCTTTGAAGAGTTTATATCCCCTGACCGATAAACTACCCCTTTTCCATCAACCATCTTCAGATCATAATCTCCGTTTGGTGTAGACAGAACGGCTAACATTGTATTATCAATAATGGAGATAGTAGAAAAATAAGTCTCATTTTTATCTTCTAACTCTCCATAGATTTGTATCTGTGAGTCGGTTATTTTTTCTACTTTTCCAAGTTTCAAGAAATAGTTATCGCCGATAAGGTTAGGTAACTGAAGTCTATAGCCAGGTTTCAACGCAGACAACAAGTCTGAATGAATGCCTATTTTTCTGGAGTCTTTAATAAGTTCTTCATCAAGCCGAATACCACCTGTTTCTGCGTCAGGTGCCAAGTCGTACCACATGTTAAGGATAGCAAGTGACTGATCTTGTTCTTTATTCGTTGGCTCCTTACTATGAGTTTTTTTTGATTGAATAGCCGCGACAGCCGGGCTTGTAGCACGATGTGCTTTATTTTGTTGTAGCATAGAAGTGGCTACAAATAATCCAACCATTGTTATAGATACAATGATTCCGGAAAATAGTATATAAAGCTTAGTAGACATAATGAGTTACACTTTCTTATTTTTATTATTAATTTTGGTTGAAAAGTCTCTATGACGTATTATAAAGAAAGCGAAGAAAAATAGCATTTTGGTAAGATAGACAGTACATGTAATACACTATTAAGGACTTATAGGGGTTGTTTGTGAACATCAGGTTCATACTTTTGTTGATATTAGGGTTATTTTTGTTATCCACAGAAATAATCGCGGATGACAGCACCCTGAATAGAATCAAAAAATCAAACATACTGATAACGCTAGATACTCTACATGATGTCAGAAAGAATCTACGTGAAGAAATAAAGCTAAAAACTAAAGATTTAAGCAGCAGTATTACAGCCTCTGAAAAGGCGCAAACTACTCGCCAACTTGATCGCCTGTCGAGTGACCTCGCTAATATTGAGAATAATATTGAGCAAATTGCGACAGGTCTTAACGCTGAATTAAATTTAGACAAACCTACTCAAAAGTTTAATTTCAAAGATGATATAGGGGCATTGATACAGCCTATCGTTAAAGAAATGAAACATGTTACTTCCGATATTCGTCAAAAAACACGTCTACGGGACGAGATGGCATTCTATTCTGAGAGGTTTTTGCAAGCGGGTGCTGCTGTTGAAAATTTAAAGATTTTGATATCTGAAACCAAGAATAAGAAACTACTTAAAACACTAAATGACCTGCAAAAAAAATGGAAGCGACGGCTAAAACAAGCTAAGAGCAACCACCGTGCGGCTGAACTTCAGTTACAGAACATGGAAAGGGATAGCAACCAAAAAAGCTTCCTTGGCAACACTCAGGATTATTTGAAAAGCTTCTTTCAACGTCGTGGGCTATACCTTTCACTCGGTGCATTGGCGATTATTGTCGTCCTGTTACTGTCACGCTTATTTTACAAATACATACTCGCTCGTGTTGTGGGTCGTACCTCTACAACACGTACTTTTAAGCAACGTCTGGTAGAGCTCGTTCACAGAATACTCACTGCGATGGCAGCTATTATTGCTCCCATGGCGGTATTTTATATAGCGGAAGATTGGGTGCTATTTAGTTTGGGTGTGCTACTACTGTTTGGCTTGGCCTGGACGCTTAAATACACCGTTCCCAAAATGTGGAATCAGATGCTACTCATGCTTAACGTAGGCCCCGTACGTGAGGGAGAACGTATAGTTCTTAATGACTTGCCTTGGCGTGTGAAACAATTAAATCTCTATACTTTGTTAGACAATCCGACCGCTGATCTGAAAATGCGAGTGCCTATTGAAAAGATGGTCGGTAAAATATCCCGTCCTATTGTTAAAGGCGAGCCTTGGTTTCCCTGTAAAAAATCAGACTGGGTTATTTTGTCTGACGGCGTGCGCGGGAAAGTTGTGGGCTTATCGCATGAGATGGTTGAGCTGGTAGAACGAGGTGGAGCACGAGTAACTTATCAAATGGCTGATTTTCTAGGCCTATCACCGCGCAATATTTCGCAAAGTTTCAGGTTGAAAGAAACGTTAGGTATTAGCTATGATTTGCAAAAGGAAAGTACGGGTAGCATTCTAGAAAAACTGGATCACTATATCCGCGAGCAGATCAGTAAAGAAGGTTACGGAGATGATTTAATGAACCTGCGAGTTGAGTTTGAAGCAGCCAGTGCCTCTTCACTGGATATTGTGGTTATCACTGACTTTAAAGGTGCTCAAGCTCCCGTATATAACCGTTTACGACGTGCCATTCAACGTTGGTGTGTAGATGCCTGTAGCAAATACAACTGGGAAATTCCGTTTGCTCAGATGGTGTTGCATAAGGGCGAATAGGGGAGGATAAGGGGGTAGGCTGTCGAAATACACGGCTTTTTGAAAGCTAAAACACCTTGGTTTTTGGATG
>CAZDMX010000433.1:0-2482 GCA_964506085.1 uncultured Thiothrix sp.
GGACGCTGGAGCGTCAGCTATACACTCCCACGCTAGAGCATGGGAGCGAGGAAAAGTGGAAGTACTGAGAATTTATTGGACATAATCAAGACTGCATATGAATGGTTGGCGAATCATAACAGGCTCGCTGAGTTTTCTGCTATGTATTTAAATGTGCTTTTTTTTGAAAAATACACTTAAAAACACCGTTATCAAAAAAGAGTTATACTATCCACATACAGCACATATATTTGGAGAAACCATGCCACAACTACATTGCTACGTACCTGATGAAATGGCTGACAAACTACATCACAAGGCTGAACAGGCGCATTTATCATTGTCTAAATACTTAGCACAGCTCATCCAGAAGGACTTAGATAATCAATGGCCCGATAACTACTTTGATTTGTTTGGCTCTTGGCAGGGAGAAGCGTTACAACGCCCTGAGCAAGATACGATTGAAGAAAGAGATGCGTTGTTATAAATGTATTTATTGGATACTAATACCTGTATTCAGTTCTTAAACGGAACCTCGCTGTCTATTAAGGAGCAGTTCAAACAACACTCTGCTAATGAAATTGCTTTGTGTAGTATGGTAAAAGCCGAGTTACTATATGGAGCGCGTCACAGCCAAAGAGTAGAAGCCAACTTACTGCGTTTGCAACAATTCTTCGCACCTCTGGTTAGTTTGCCGTTCGATGATCGTTGTGCAGAAGAGTATGCTCAGATTCGTGCAGACTTGAGCCGCCAAGGTAAATTGATCGGCCCGAATGACTTACTTATCGCTGCCATTGCCCGTACTCACGATGCCATACTTATCACTAACAATACCGGAGAGTTTGGGAGAGTCGTTAATCTGCGAATAGAGGACTGGCAATAAGGAGTCTACGTTATTCTTGATACAACGCTCTAAAGGCAACCAGAAACAATCCTCATAAATTCATAGGGTCACCCACTTACACC
Organism: uncultured Thiothrix sp.; assembly: GCA_964506085.1. Lineage (GTDB taxonomy): Bacteria > Pseudomonadota > Gammaproteobacteria > Thiotrichales > Thiotrichaceae > HyVt-477. The sequence continues at coordinate 946 of CAZDMX010000433.1, forward strand.
TTACTCTCCTTTCTGCCACTTTTTCTGCATAGCCGCATAATTGGATTTGAACACATCAAGATTAGGATGCCCCTTCGGGAAAGCACCTTCCATTAGGGTAATAGCTCGTTGATATAACGGTTCCGCTTCCTCGTACTTGCCTTGTGATTCATATAACCCAGCGAGATTATTCAAGGTAGTCGCCACCGACGGGTGATCTTTTCCCAGTGCCTTTTCCGTAATCGAAAGACATCGTTGATATAACGGTTCCGCTTCTTCGTATTTCGCTATGGATTCAAATAAACCTGCCTGTCGATGCAATTGGTAGGCTATTTCAATATGATCCTCGTCCAACGATGCTTCAAGCAGCACTATTATCTGCTGGCTACTTTCCAGAAGCAGCTTGTATTGTGCTGCTTCTTCAAAGGAGTCAAAGGGTTTTACATACCATTCCATCAATGACTCAATATCACCCAGTTGCATTTTATGGTAGCAAGCTTCAGGAAAAGATTGCTGATTGGCTTCGCTGATGTTTTTAATATCCAGCTTTTGTAATCGACGGTTATAGTGATCAAACAGTAGCTGGTCTGCTTGCTGTTTATGCTCGTTATTATGTTGGAGCAAACTTTCTCGCATCAGGTCGTGTATCTGGAATTTACCCTTGTCTTCGTGGATAAAGGAAAATGCACTGAGTTGTGTCATAGCTGAAATGGGGTACCCCGTTTTGAAGGTTTCGACTAACAGGCTAAATATTTCAGCATTGTAAAACCGTGGGCAAGCGAGGGCTTTGAGTGTTTCAGCTTCATTCGTACTGAGATAACGCATAAAGCGTTCAAAAATGGCTGCTTTACCGACATGTTGAAAATCATCTACTGTCGGAGTTTTGTGCTGATTTTTAATTTGGTAGTAGGTATCTACGCAAAGATCCAGATAATACGGTACGCCTTCACTGTCTTCTATGATTCTGTTCTGGATGTCGGTATCGTCAATATCACAGCTTTGTAAAAAATCTCTGGCATCGGTATCGCTTAAATCACCCACGATATGCTGGTTTAGGTCTTTTCTCCAGTCGCTATCATCCTTTTCCCATACCAGCCTTTCCCGCCCGCAAATGACAAATAATACATGCTGTAGTTCACTCACCAAGCCATCCCTTATCCATTGGTCTTCGGTTAGTTCATTCGCTTGTGTACGTTTATTTGCCCATAGTGCTTCGTAGGTATCCAGAAAAATAACGATTTTCTTTTCGGGGTGTTTGGTTTTGTAGGTATCAATATCGTAGGCAAAAAATAACGGAAGTTTATCTTCGATCTGATCACTGCTGAGGGTGCTCAGTTGTTTAAGTTTTTGATGAATAACAGCATCAAAACTCATCTCTTTTTTCGTAACCGTTCACCTACCCCTCTATTTTGGCAGCTACTTTTTCTTCCAAAACTACTTCTCCAGAAGGAAGAAGAGAAGGATAGGGTTTTCCAGCAATATGTGCAGAAATTGTTTCAGTCAGATATTCTGGTAAATTTCGACCTTGCAAGCGGCAACAGGTAGAGGCTGTCATGAT
>CAZDMX010000434.1:0-2475 GCA_964506085.1 uncultured Thiothrix sp.
CTTATCTGATAGCATCCTAGATTAAGCTCGTATTAACGAATACGGTGCAACAATACAACCAAAAAATAGCAATAATAAGAATAAAAAATGAAACTGCTTACCCTTGTCAGAAAAAGCATAGCCACAAACATGCTGATGACTACATCCCTACTACTTAGTTTATATGTATCTCATGCAAATGCTCAAGGGGTAACTGCGGGTACAGTAATAAGCAATACAGCAGTAATTAGCTATCAATTGGGCAATTTATCCTCTGCACCAGAAACCATTGAAGTGACTAACACCTTTGTTGTTGACGAAATCATCAATGCGGTACTTACCTCACTGGATGCGACTAATGTAACTGTCCCTACCCCCGCCACCAACGAAACACTTACCTGGGTATTAACCAATACCGGAAACGGAACTGAGAGCTTTACCTTAGCTACCATCGATACTTTAGGTAATGATGATTTTAATCCATCAGTACAGAGTATCTGGATCGAATCGAATAGCATTCCTGGATTACAAGGTACTGACACTCTCTATCAAGCAGGGAGTCCGATACAACTTGTCAACGATCAATCACAAACCCTTTATGTCAATAGCAACATCCCTGACAATTTAATTAAATCACAACTCGGCAATGTCGAACTGACTGTAACGTCTACAACGCCTGGAATTACCAATAGCTCAATAGGTAGTGCTATCGATGGCGGAGGTGACGCGAATACTAATGCTGTTGTTCTCATTGAGAATGGACAAATCAACAGCACAGGAAGCTACTTTATTTCTACGCTTGAACTCCAGCTAAATAAAACAGTGACCCGTGTTGTTGATCCTTATTCAGGCAATGTGGTCATGTCACAGTCCCTGATCACCTATCAAATAGATATCAATGCCGTTGGTGATACTAACAGCATCATTGAAAACCTGATCATTGAAGATGTTACACCTGTCAATATGCAATTTGTTTCGGGCAGCATCAAACTCAATGGCAATGCATTAACAGACAACGATGATGACGATAACGCAGATTTTAATATTACTAAAAATGACACTGTTACTTTCAATCTGGGCGACCTAACACCGCCTTCTAATCAAATAATAACAATTACTTATAAAGTAAATTAAGAGGTAAAACCATGCTAAAAAATAAACTACTCACCTTACTACAAGTCTCAATAATGGGACTATTGCTACTTGGCTCTACCCATCTTGCAGCTAAACAAGGCCATATCAAACTCACTTCGCAAGCTGAAAAAATCATTACCGTTAAGGATGAACAAGGCAACAGCGTCAACAAGCTTATCCCTGCGGTAAAAGTACTACCCGGTGAAATTGTTCAGTATACCAATACGTTTGAAAATACCAGTTCAGAAAGAGCTGACAATATTGGTATTACTAACCCAATTCCTGAGCATACGGTGTACGTACCGAATACAGCTACTGGCGATAATTTCATTATCACCTATTCAGTTAATGGTGGTAACAGCTGGGGTACAGCGACAACGCTGAAAGTCAAAGGTAGTGACGGAGAAATGTATCAGGCTAAACCCAAAGACTATACCCACATCCGTTGGCAATATGGCAAAAGCCTTAATCCTGCAGAAAAGAAGAGTGTTAGCTACCGAGTTCGGTTGCTGTAATCAACCTGCCAAGACTGAATATAATAAACCAATCATCCTAAATCAAACCACAAACAACTATAAAAAGAGTACATAAAAATGAAAATAAAAAGCATACCCTTACTAGTAAGCCTCGCGGTTTTTAGCGCGGCACCTTCTGCTTGGGGAGCATTAACTCCTGCAAGCACTCTTATTTCTAATACGGCTACCATCTCGTACAAGGTCGGCACGGCTAGTCAGCCAGACATTACCAGTCCAGTTGCCGACTTCGTAGTTGACCGTATTATTGACCTGAATGTTACATCAGGTAGTGGCGTCAATGTAGGACCTGGTGCTACAGGTCTTGATACTGATATCACCTTTACAGTTACGAACGAAGGCAACGATACGGAAACTTATGCGCTTGCATTAACGGAAGCAGCACTAGGATCCGATGATTTCGATCCTAATACTTGTTCTTTAACTAGTGCCGCACCGGTGGCTCTCTCCGGTAGCGACCTAATACTAGACCTCGGTGAATCATCTGTAGTGACTGTCCAATGTACTATTCTTAGTACAGCTACCGACACACAAACAGCACGCCTTGAGCTAAAAGCTACAGCTTCACGCGATCTTAGTGGAGAATCTGCATCTGATACTGCAGCTGATGTTGAAACAGTTTATGCCGATGACGATGCTGCAGGAACCAGTGATGGCGGAGCAAACAATGGTGCACATGCTGCTATCAACACTTACACCATCATTGTTGCAGACTTGACAGCTACCAAAACCTCTACATTGATTTGTGATCCAGTAAATAATACTTCAACACCTCACCGCATACCGGGCGCTGTTATTGAGTATGCTATTACCGTTACTAATGATGTAG
>CAZDMX010000435.1:0-1374 GCA_964506085.1 uncultured Thiothrix sp.
TAGATTCAGTGCTATAGGCATTCGCAGTAGTTTCAACTGAGTTTTTTAGGTTTAACTAGCCATTCTTTCACCCATTATTTCCACAAGGTATCAATCCAGCTACTATCATCCGTGTTGTAATCAATATGCTCGGGCAACTTCTGTTGCTTCCTGATTTCAGTAATATCCCAGTTGGTTAACTTAGCCAAAGTTTTTGCATTTTTGTTTAAGCGTTTTGGTAGTTCATTATTAAAGTAATTATCACCTGCGTCACATTGCGCCTCGCCTTTCCAGGGATGACGAATGACATATCTACCTTGAAAAGTAGAACGATCCCCAGTGGCTTGAAACATGAGGTCTTCCGGAAAATTTTCTCGATCATAACGCAAATGTAATCGACTGATGTAGACATCTTGTGGACGCCTATAAATGGGAGGGCTGCTTTTCTTGCCACTCGTTTGTGATCCTTGTTTAGGTGTTATTTGTACAGGTTTATTAAGCCAGAACACCCCAAGCTCCTTTAATTCCGCATCGGATAAGGGCGCAGCGGCACAGGGATCACAAGAGCGCATATTCCAGGCATACTCAAGGAAAACAACTTTATTGTTATGCTTTTCCACCTGAGTACGAAACATATCTTTGTAAAATTTACCGAATAGTTTCTTATCTTTGATATATCCAGGAATATCAAAATCAGTGGGTAATTTAACCGTTCTATAGTTAGTAGTTTTTACCTGTCCCGTTTTAGTGAGTGCGTATACAAACAACTCTTGCTTGCCCTGAGCATTCACTGTTCCTAAACGAATCGGCAGCATGAATTTTTTATGATTGTAGGCAATCTGGATAGGTCGTAGTTTGGTATAACCCGATTTGTCGAACTCTTTGAGGTTGACTTTGGCTATGAAAAATTTCATCCCTTGTTTTAGATAGCTACCTACTACTGGTTCCGCTCCTTTGGGTAATTTATATCCTTCATTGGTTAGCCATCTCATCAAGCCCGTGCTTTCTTTTGCGGAGAGCAACAAGATATCGTATTCCCCGATAGTATATTCCGCTTCAATAGTGACACCCAAATCCTTCGTATTTTTTCGCATCATTGCTGAGCGTGGAGCGGGTGCCGGCATTGCCATGGTTTCATACATCATATGCACCTGACAGGGATCATTGTCATGGTATTCAACCAGACGCGGTGCAGAAAAATCATCAAGGTGCTTGATGACAGCATTATTAGTAATATGTATCTGGTTACGCTTGAGAATAGTAGGAACGGGAATAACCATGGCAAAATCTTTAGCTTCACCCTGATAGTCACTAGACATGGTTACTACATTACGATTCCCATCTCGTACATACACGACTTGTGAGGATTGATTAAATAAGCCGGTATCAGCTTTC
>CAZDMX010000435.1:1384-2460 GCA_964506085.1 uncultured Thiothrix sp.
GTACATAAAACCTGCAAAATGCAAATAGCTGATATGAGAATAGGGGTGAGAAGAGAAATACACCCAACGCTAGCAGATAGCGGATATTATTATTTGATGTTATTTTTTTGATTTTATACATGAGATATTCTCCTGGGCCAGTGGTAGTTAAAACTGTGAAAGTGTTGGTTTAATAAGGGTACAAAAAACATGGAAGCAGCTAGAGCATATAGAAAAGCATTCGGAATATAAAAGTAAAACTGTAATATCCAGCTGAAGACTGCTACCCATATCCCAAAAATTATACGCCCTGCATAGTGTGTAGGTGAAGTCATTGGATCAGATAGCATAAAAAATGCAAAGATTAGCACAGCTCCATTTTGCAATTGATGTAGCGGTATTTGCAATGGATCGCCAAGCCATAAAGCACGCAATAAAATGAGCAATACATAAGTTACTAAAAAGCTAATAGAAGTTAACATTCGAGAAAACCCGATCATTAATATCAACCCCAGGCCAGCAACAACGAGTGTTATCCAAATGGCTTGTCCCCATTGGCCTGGGGCTGCCCATGCAGATTCAGTGAGTAGAAGTACCGCTACAATCCCTATGTTGGATGGATTAAACAGGTGTTTGTTACGGTATCGAATAACAAACTTACTGCTAATCGCTATGAAACTTGCCAATGTAATCCAAATCCAGCTATCTGCGTGTAATAGTAGCAAAATAGACAGGGTTGTATTGAATGTACTGAGTAGGTTAGCGGGTAACTTGAGGTAACGGGTAAAACTAATTTGTACCAACAGGCCAGTAGAAATAGCCGCAAGGACATACAATGGGGATAAGTTGAATTCTAAATAAATAACCCCCCAAAGCAACAACCCCGCTTGTATCAAAAGTTGATAATAGCGTGGATCAATTCTAACGTTGATCATGTCTTTTGATAGAGTGATATCGAGCCTCCGGTGTTTTTACCGATATGGAACTTTAGAGACTGTGAAAGTATTATGGGACGAAAAAAAATGAGGGTGAATTTTCCATATTTGAACCTAAAAAACTCAGTTGAAACGTAGCGAGAATGACTAGAGTGCTGAAGA
>CAZDMX010000436.1:0-2454 GCA_964506085.1 uncultured Thiothrix sp.
TTGTAGCTTTGTTACTAATAGTGGCCCATGTGTTGTTAGCTTCGAAGTATCTGTTGATTAGTTCGGTTTAAAAACTCTCGAAGCCACAGGACTCTTGGAAGTGGGACTTCAGTCCCGCAAATGGTGCTACGAAGAAACATTGGCGAGACTGAAGTCTCACTTCCAGTTAGTATAGAACAGCCCTGCTCGAAGCCATCAATCAATGCATCCAATCGCTGACAAACTGAGTATTATTTAGAGCTTATTCTGGCTAGACATAACCTGCTATTACCTATTAATAGCTAGAATTCTTCGCAATTATATTTAGAACATTTATAATGTACACCACATATATCACTGATTTAAGGGTTTCAACCTAATATGACCATAAGAAAAATTATTACAATAAGCATATTACTATTCAGCAGTTTAACCTATTCCTTCATCACATATGCCGCTGAAACACCTAAGAGTGGCTTGAGTGGTTTAGCCGAAAAACTGGGTTTGGGCGGTATGGGAGGTTCAAACGAGCCACTGCATCCTGATGAAGCTTTCAAGCTGTCCGTAACTGCTGAAGGCAACAAGCTAAACGCTATCTGGTCAATTACCCCAGGGCATTACATATACCGTGAAAAAACCAAGTTTCTAATCAAAACGCCTGATGACGCAAGCCTGGGTAAAGCAGAGTTCCCTACTTCAAAAACCAAGCATGATGATTATCTTGGCGATACCGAAGTCTATGAGTACGATTTCTCGGTCATGGTTCCGGTAAACAGTCCCAGTAAAGAAGTTACGGTTGAGACTACTTACCAAGGCTGTTCTGAACTGACTGGCATCTGCTATCCTCCGCAAAAAAAGACCCATACCATTACCCTTGCTTCATTATCCGAACCCGTTTCTAGCACCTCCGCTACAACAATGGATTCGATCACACCTGCTACCAAAAATGAAGAAGTTAGCAGCATATCAAGCATAGGGAGTCTAGGAGGTTCAAATGAACCTCTACATCCAGATGAAGCTTTCAAATTATCAGTAACCACTGAAGGTAATAAGCTCAAGGCAAGCTGGAAAGTAACACCTGAGCATTATTTGTATCGTGAAAAAACCAAATTTGTTATTAAATCCCCTGCTGATGCCAGCTTGGGAGAACCTGTTTTCCCCCCATCCAAGACCAAAAATGATCAGTTCTTAGGTAAAACTGAAGTCTACCAAAAGGACTTTTCGGTGGTTATCCCTGTTATCAGTCAAAGCGATGAAATAACAATTGAAACCACTTACCAAGGTTGCTCTGAAAGCACGGGTATATGCTACCCTCCCCAGAAAAAAACACATACGGTTAAACTTGCATCTTTAGTAAATGATATATCTGCAACAAGCAGCCTATTACCAGAAGATGTAAAGATTAAAAGTAATAGTGCGCTAAATAGCGACACACAAACAGCGACATCAACAGCAGACCCTATTTCAGAGCAAGACGCTATTATGGAGAGGATAAGGAGTAGCTCCATGATAGGTACTATTCTGATGTTCTTACTTTTTGGCTTAGGCTTGGCGCTAACACCTTGCGTATTCCCCATGATCCCCATCCTTTCCAGCATTATCGCTGGTCAAGGCGAGAATATAACCACGCGTAAGGCTTTTGGTTTGTCACTGGCTTACGTGATACCTATGGCTCTCATCTATGCCGTTGTTGGCGTAATAGCTGGACTCGGTGGTGCTAATTTACAGGTTGTCTTCCAAAATCCATGGGTGATTGGTGCATTCGCCTTCATCTTTGTTTTACTCTCATTATCCATGTTTGGTTTTTATGAATTACAGATGCCTACTAGTATTCAGAACAAACTTACCAACATCAGTAATAATCAGGAAAGTGGTAGTTATCTAGGTGCAGGTATCATGGGTGTATTGTCCGCACTCATTGTTGGGCCTTGCGTAACTGCACCCCTCATCGCGGCACTCACTTATATCTCAATGACAAAGGATGCGCTATTAGGTGGCCTATCGTTATTTGCACTAGGCATGGGCATGGGAATCCCGCTTATTATTATTGGTACTTCGGCAGGTAAGTTACTACCCAAAGCCGGAGCATGGATGGATGGTGTCAAAGCCGTCTTTGGTGTGCTCATGTTAGCGATGGCAATCTGGATGCTGTCTCGTGTTGTCTCAGCACAAGTAACCATGGTGCTATCGGCTATCTTGCTTATTATCACTGGCATTTACTTAAAGGCTCTCAGTCCAATCGTAGAAGGTCAAAGCAAATGGGCCTATTTATGGAAAGGGCTTGGCTTTATCCTGCTGCTGTTTGGATCTCTGCAATTGATCGGAGTTGCGGGTGGAGGTAAGAACTTACTGCAACCGTTGAGTGGAATCTCTGCGATTTCATCAGGGTCTTCTTTAAACGGTGGCGCTGCACAAGGGTTGGTGTTTAAACGAATTCGTAATATTGATGAATTCTACACGACACTAGCCAAAGCC
>CAZDMX010000437.1:0-2447 GCA_964506085.1 uncultured Thiothrix sp.
TAAACCTAAAAAACTCAGTTGAAACTACTGCGAATGTCTATAGCACTGAATCTAATGGTTTTCTGGAAAATGTTGACTTCACCCGTAGAGTGACTACGAATAAAGCCAACATTTTCCAGAAATCCCTTATCTTCAGCACTCTAGTCATTCTCGCTACGTTTCAACTGAGTTTTTTAGGTTAAAGGTTTATGGCGTAGTCTAGTCGTATCTATAATCCTGTTATCTAGGGCTATTTTTTCACCTCGTCATAATAAATTTAATTTAACAGGGAAGTGTGTAAGAATAGACTATACTTATGACTAATTTTTTAAGCAGGGGGTAAATGCTTAAAACGTATCTTTCAATATCCCCTCATGGCAGAAAATTGTTCGAAGTCTACTAATTGCCCTCTATCGTAAATCGTAAGAACTGCACACAGATAATATGCTGATCCTAAAAGCCATATCAAATACCATTGCCAATGATTTTCCTGAAGAGCATATTGCGCGATTGAAAATGCACAACGTCCAGTCATTCTGGATGCATATGGGGTTGGCGTGCATATTACTTATTTCATTACTGTCTGCAAAAACAGGCAACGCACAAGCTTTAGTGTTCTGGCTAGGTGCTTTAACGGTTACTGGCTTTATTCGTTTAAGTCATAATTCAAGTGAAATCAAACCCAGTAATATTGATCCATTCAGCACAAAAAAATGGGTCAGTAAATACATCTTGCTGACTACCCTTATGAGTTCATTATGGGGCGCAGCAGGTATTTTTATGGTTTCATTCGTACCTGTCATACAAACAACCCTGCTTATTCTTCTTATCTCTGTACTTATTGCAACTATCCCTCTTTTACTGGCATCTAAAGCTGCTTTTTTTGCTCAATTTATCAGTATTCTTGCCCCGCTAACTTTTAGCCTGAGTTTTAATTTCTCAAGCAAAGACCATATGTTGCTCAGTGTTTGCATTATAGCTTTAGCTATCACTATTATTTTTGCATCCAGTTATCTCAATCAGATCATCACACAATTACAAGAAACGCAACGTGCTTTACAGGCTCAAGCGGATACAGACCAGCTCACTCAATTAGCCAATCGTCGAGCTTTTGATGCTTCCTTTAAAAAGGAATGGAGGCGCAGTACGCGTGAACAAAAAGAAATGGCTTTGTTAATTATTGATGTGGACGATTTCAAAGTTTACAACGATACACTAGGGCATTTTGCCGGCGATGAATGCTTGAAAAAGATTGCTCGTGAGATTCAAGTAAATGCTCGCCGTCCAAGTGATGTAGCCGCACGAATAGGTGGTGAGGAGTTTGCAATACTGTTACCTGAGACAGGAACGGGAGGTGCTTATAATGTGGCGGAGAGGCTACAGAAGAGTGTTGACCGTCTTGATATTGTGCATCCGTTGGATCGAACTCGTAAGGTGACTATTAGCATCGGTGTTTCAAGCTGCACACCGGTACAAACGGATATTGATGAGCAGCAAAGAGATGTTGTTTATCCCGCCATGCTTATGAAATCGGCTGACTCCGCCATGTATCGGGCAAAGCGTGAGGGAAAAAATACGATTGTTATAGAAGATTGTGGCATGCCTTCTTCATCACTATCCTCAAAAAAACCACTGGGGAACGGGCAAACCGAAATGCTAGCGCTTTAACCTAAAAAACGCAGTTGAAACTACTGCGAATGCCTATAGCACTGAATCTAAAGGTTTTCTGGAAAATGTTGACTTCACCCGTAGAGTGACTACGAATAAAGCCAAAATTTTCCAGAAATTCCTTTATCTTCAACACTCTAGTCATTCTCGCTACGTTTCAACTGCGTTTTTAGGTTTAGTGGGTCGCTATAAGTATCCGCAACTATTATACTTTTATCATTCATAGTACACTGCTTGCGTAATATTAAACGAGGCGTGTTATGAAAATTCACAACCTGTTATCCATCCCCATGGCAATCTGTCTAGTCGCTTGCCAAGATGAGGCAATAAATACTGCTCCCACAGAAGCCCCCAGTCAGCATAGCTCACAAAATTCTCAGACTACAGAAGTCAAACCTGTTGTGGTGAATCATGAAGGTGAAAAACTCCATCAAGAAAAATGTTCAGGCTGTCATATGGTTTCACATGATGCTGATTTTTATCAGCAACCTACACGAAAAATGAAATCCTACGAACGTTTGCAAAGTCAGGTGCGGTTGTGTAATGCCAACCTAAATCTGGAACTATTCGACGAGGATATGACATTTATTGGTGAATATCTCAACGAGAGTTATTACAAATTCCCTGTTAACTGATCTTCTGAGGTGATGGGTAATCCACAGGTCATGCCAGTACATAAATAGGCTGTTACTTCACCCTCTAACGTTTTCATCGCTAAACTTGTCGGAAGCGCTTCACTTGTTCCTATTAAATAGCTTTGTCGTTGCGGCGCATAGTGATCATTGCAGAGTTTGAGCCAA
>CAZDMX010000438.1:0-2430 GCA_964506085.1 uncultured Thiothrix sp.
GTCGGCCAACCACTGTGCTAACCACTGTTTACATTGCTGTGGTCGTTGGAGTTTTTAAGTAGCAAGTTGTTAATGCTTTGGATGAGTTGCTCTGAGTCTATATTTAAAGCCGTGGCATGTGGGTCTGTCGTTAATAGGTATTGCAACCAGCTTAACAGCTCGGCTAATGAGGGTTTGCGCTCTATGCTATGGACTTCTCGACGTAGGTATTTGAACCAGCTAATGGCTTGATGTATGAGACTAGATTCACCGTGATATCGGTTCGCTATTCTACTGGCAACTATGTCATTGACGGTCACGCCGTTGACCTGCTTATCATCAGCAAAGGCTGGAAATTGCAGGTGATGATACACACAACGTCGTAAAAAGGCTTCTGGGAGTGACTTTTCCGAGTTGCTGGTGATGATTACAATGGGTTGGTACTGGCGGTCGTTCGCATCCAGTGAGAGTTGGGTATCTAGCTCTGGTATATCAAAACACAGTTGTTCTATCTCTACCAGAATGTCATTAGGGACATCGCGTGGTGCTTTGTCTATTTCATCTATTAAGACGACGCTACGTTGTTGTGTTCCATTATGTATTTTTGTTATCTGCCGATCATCTTTAAGCAGTTGCTTTACTGTCTCAATGGGCTTTGCTTGTAAGATGGCTTTGCCCATGGCTTGAAAGTTAATAAAGTGATGGGCGGTGGTATCGCCATCCGGCATATTGGATGCATGAAAGCGCCCTACGGTATCAAAACGATAAAACAGGTCATTGGCTCTGGTATCGGATTTTACGGTAAATTGCAGCGGCACTTCATGCTCCCCCAGCACTTCCCAAGCAACGCTTTTTGCCAGTGATGATTTGCCTGAACCGGGTTCGCCAGTGAGCAACAGTGGCATTCCCAGTGTAATGGCGGTATCAACGGCAGCGGCAAGCTCTGGGGTAGCGAGATAGCCTTGCGGTTCGGTCTGTCTGTCATAGTCGATGACGGGCAGCTCCAATGCAGACAAGCTGCGTTTGCCTTGCCCTTGATAATAGCGTTTGCTCATAGTGAGTTACCTTGGTATTGATGTTGTATGTCTTGTAAATGACTTAACACGTTTCGGTAGTCGACGGGTTGCGCTACCTTCGGTATTAACTGATTTTCAAGGTGTGTGATGTGTGGTATTTCTTTTTTCAATTCATTGGACCATTCGCAAATATCTTTTTTAGTTAGTTGCTTCAACTGATACCTAAATAAGCCTCTGGGTAGCTTATTAGTGAAGAATATCCATTTCCTTTTCGGCAAGGGGTTGTCGCATCTAAACAAGGTTAATACTTTCATGTTGCCAAGGCTTAGTGTGGCGAGGAAATCTTTTGCTCCCTGAATAATCATATTGACCTTTTTTTGCTGATTTTTTGAGGGTAGGTAAATATGCAGCACGACGACTTTTCCATGCCTTACTAGCCAATTTTGTATCGCGTCTTGTGCTGTGTTTTGCATCGGTGGCGATGTTGAAAAACCGATTTGTGAGTGTTTATATACACTGTTTTTAAAGCTGTCGGTAGTGTAACCATTTAGTTTTATGTAATGAATATTTTCTTCGACATCATGGTCTGCTGAACATCTCCCACCTAGCATTTCAATATAGCAATGTACTGCAAAGCTGTGGGGTGCATCACTTCCCTTGGCTTCAAAGAAGCCGTAAATCAAAGGGTCTTGTTTGCTAAACAGATCCAAGCCTGGGAGTTCGTTGTGATCAATCGTATGATAAAACCACGGAACTTTGTTGCTTTGTGGATGGCGCTGGATGGCTGCTATAGGTAAATGATCATGACTTATCGAAGTGTTTTTTTTTAACAGATGTCTGACCTTGCTCCATATTTCGCCCAACATGGATTCGCTGTCCAGTTCCAGTTCGTAACTTGCCAGCAATGGAATAATGGGAATGCTCAGTTTCAGTTTTGCTGTCGCGCTCTTATTTTGGTCGTTGATGGCTTGCAAGATAGTATCTAACTGCTGTTTTAGGCTTTTTGGTAATTTTTGCTTATCGTATGACTCAATAGATTCAATAGATTCAATAATGTCTGCAACGATTTTTTCTTCATTGTTATCCGCTAAGACTAATTCATCTTCTTTATTTAATAAGCTGGCATATTCCTTGTTGATTTTTTTGATAGCTGGAAGTATTTCATCTTTGATCGTCGTGTTTATTGCAAATTTTTCAATAGTACTAGCAATGGGTAATTCATGCTGTAATGCATGCAGTTTATCTTCCCAGCGCTTTAACCTCTGTTCAAGCTGTTGAATTTTCCCCGATGTTCTATTATTCAATGTTATCCCCTTTGGTTAGCCCTTTGATTAGCCCTTTGATTCAGCCGACATTCACAGTAGTGTCTCAGCCATGATGACAACACCTATAGTATAACTTGTAACAATCCTAATGAATACGGTAGGTTGGGCAA
>CAZDMX010000439.1:0-2410 GCA_964506085.1 uncultured Thiothrix sp.
TAACCGGTCAGGCGGGTTGGTATGATGTGCGTGTGAAGGTTTATAAAGCGGAGGAGGGTGAAGAAGAAATTACCTCTCCTGTGTTTAAGACCATGAAACCACTTCCTGGCATGTTGCGCCGAGAAAAAGCGGGTGCGCCTTTGTCTTATCAAAGTGGTAAAGGCTTCTTCAAAAAGATGCTGGATAGCGCGAAAAAGATAGGGAGCACCAAGTAAATGACTCAATTGGCTTTAATTATAGATTTAAACGTATGCGTAGGTTGTAGTGCTTGTGTAACTTCTTGTAAAGAATGGAATACCTCTGGTGAAGCGGGTCCAATGACGGACTACAATCCTTATGGCGAAGATCCAACCGGTACCTTTTTTAATCGTGTTCAGTCTTTTGAAGTAGGTGAGTTTCCGCATACGGAAATGGTGCACTTTCCTAAATCCTGTTTACATTGTGAAGATCCTCCCTGCGTGCCTGTTTGCCCAACGGGTGCAAGTTACAAGCGTGAAGAAGATGGCATCGTGCTGGTTGATTATGACAAGTGCGTAGGTTGTAAATACTGCTCATGGGCATGTCCATACGGTGCGCGTGAAATGGATGAAAACCAGCGAGTCATGAAAAAATGTACGTTATGCATAGATAGAATCTATGATACTAATTTGCGAGAAGATCGTCGCCAACCTGCGTGTGTATTAGCTTGTCCTACTTCTGCACGGATATTTGGTGATGTGCATGATGAGCATTCAGAAGTGTCAAGGCTGATTCGTGAAGAAGGTGGTTATCAGCTAATGCCGGAGTGGGGCACAAGACCTGCCAATCACTATTTGCCACGCAGGAAAATGAAGATTGATATTCAGGACGAAGCACTTAAACGTGTAGAAAACCCATTGAAAGGAGAGAACTTCACTAAGCCTTCTGATGATGACATGACGCTTGAAGATTCAAGCTGGAGTTAATGACTCTAGCTGGAGTTAAAAAATCATAAGCTAAGGACTGAGAATTCAATAACATCCTAATTCTAACTTGCCTTTTGTTTCAACTGAGTTTTTTAGGTTCAGCTTGAATACTCTCAGATCGTTGCAGAGAATGACTATGCGCCTGCTGAAGCTTCTAAGTTTCGCTAAAGCTCAGCTAAGTACTGAGAGCATCCAATCTGAAACAAAAATTCTGCGTTATAGTTTAGGATGTTATTAAAATATCAGTCCTAAAGGATTCCGAAAAATACTCCTGTTTTCATAGAGGTGCCGGATGGCGTTCCTTATCCGACCTACAGGAAGCGTGCTTTCTGGATAGTAACTCATTGGATAATAGGTATTATTGGTTCTCTATGAACCGGAAACTTATTTAACGAAACTTATTTAACGAAATATAGGTAACAACATGCATCCTGCATTTTCAGTAATTTTTTTGACCACTTTGCTAGGTCTAGCACAGGGTCTTTTCACCGCATTGATCACGGCGCAAGTCTATACATTGGTAGAATTAGTGCCTGTTCATAAGTCGCACGAATTTTATGCCGTGGGAACCGTGTTTGTTATTATCTTAGTAGCGTTGGCATTGTTTGCTTCATTCTTCCATTTAGGTCGTCCTGAACGCGCTTGGAGAACGGTCAGTCAATGGCGTACTTCATGGTTGTCTCGAGAAGTTATTGCGCTACCTTCATTTGGTGCAGTTGCCTTTATCTATGGAGTTATCCAATGGTTTGGCCTTGATTTTGAAGTATTAAAACTAGGTCAATATAGTATTTCATTGTCGTTACTAGTGGGCTTATGGGGTGTTGCACTTAGCTTTATTTTATTCCTTTGTACGGGAATGATTTATGCCTGTATTCGTTTTTTACAAGAATGGTCAACACCACTAACGGTTATTAATTTCACTATGCTGGGGCTTGCTTCCGGTTTCACAGTCGCTACGGTTTATGCGATATATACAGCACCTGGATTAGTCAATATGTTTGGCGGATGGGCCATCTTCTTTACCGTTGTAGCTGCGCTTACTCGCATCAGTGCTTTAATCAGGAACTCACGTATCAAACCAAAATCAACGCCTACTACCGCCATTGGTGTAAGACATAGCAAGATTAGACAAATAGAGCAAGGTGCTATGGGCGGGTCATTCAATACCCGTGAGTTTTTTCATGGCAAGACGGATTTGTTTGTAAAAATAGTTAAATGGAGCTTTCTGGCGTTAGCTTTTGTGCTGCCACTTGTTTTGTTGACTGCGGGTCTGATTACCAAAATTGCTATTGTAGTAGTAGCTGCTGCTGCCATCCAGTATGTGGGCTTGATTTTAGAGCGTTGGTTTTTCTTTGCACAAGCAAATCACCCGCAGAATATTTATTATCAATCGACGTAAGTTAGTGTTTGATCAGGGCTGTTCAATACTAACTGGAAGTGAGACTTCAGTCTCGCCAATGCTTCTT
>CAZDMX010000440.1:0-2408 GCA_964506085.1 uncultured Thiothrix sp.
TACCTGAAGTGGCTGGGCAAGCAGCAGACTATAAAGTATACAAGCCGGTAGCAGGTGAACTCACTAGAATCTATGGTGGCGAAAATAACGGTGTTAGTGATTTTCCAGCAAAGACAAAAATTGATGTTGCACTGCTTGGTAGTGGAAACAAGATTGAAGTGGATGAAAAATATTTAGCCTATGTGACACGCGGTAAAGGATTAGCGAACAATCAACCGGTAGAAGAGGGTGATCTGATTCGTGGTGATTCAATAAAATTTGAAGCGATGAGTGATGTGCAGTTAATCGTTATACATATATTATAAAAATAATATGTCGTGTTTCACCGGCGGATTCTATTGGGAAGTCATCCTTATAAATATGAATGTCGGCTATGAAAGATATCGTTTTTTTACAAAGGTGTCACTCAAAATTTTCATCTCAATTCACCAGTTACCACATAACGGAACTTTAGCCGCTTCTAATATAGAGCCAAAAAATCGCATAAGCAGACATTGAAAACAGAGGTCTTTTCATGGATTTCTTGAACAAACCCCGATTATGTAGTAACATATCTACATTAAAGCTATAGAGGTAATGTATTATGTCTATCACAATAAGCAGTCGTAAGTTTAATCAAGATGCAAGCGGCGCAAAAAAAGCTACAAAACAAGGCCCTGTTTTTATTACAGATCGCGGGCACACTGCGCATGTCCTTTTGTCTTTTGAAGATTATGAGAAATTAGCCGGCGGGCTTTCATTGTTAGATGCTATTACTCAAACAGGCGATGCAGACTTTGATTTTGAGCCATCAAAGCTTGCTGGTACGCTGCATAAGCCAGCAGATTTATCTTGATGTACTTGCTTGATACAAATGTAATTTCAGCACTACGTCGTCCAGATAAAGCTGACCCTCTTTTAAGAGAGTGGGCAGCCAGTGTTCCTGTCAGTCGTTTTTATTTATCGGTCATAAGTATTCTTGAAATAGAACACGGCGTATTGCTAAAAATGCGTAAAGATAAAAAACAAGGTGCTTTGCTACGTGCCTGGGTTGATGATGAAATATTGCCTCGTTTTGAGGGGCGGATTTTACCGATCGATGTTGATGTCACTTTGCAATGCGCCAAGCTACATGTGCCAGACCCTCAACCAGAACGTGATGCACTAATTGCTGCTACTGCACTGGTGCATAAATTAACGGTCGTGACCAGAAACGTAAACGATTTCCTACCCACAGGCGTTCAGCTATTGAATCCTTGGGTGAAAAGTGAATAGGCAAACTCTTCGCTGAAAAATTAAAAGTTATTATTTTACGTAAGGAGTCGTTAATAATTTTCGTCACAACACGCCAATCCACCACATAACGGAACTTTAGAAGGTTCTAATATAGGATTCGAAAATTGAAAAAGCAGACATTCGATATCGTTGAAAAAAGCCATCTACATTAATAAATCACATAAATAAATATTCTTAGGGTTTAATATAAGCAAATACTTATTGAGAAAGTGTTGCTGTACCTAACCCAGGCGATTGCTTGATTTTGATTAGAGCATAATGTAATGTGAATTTTCGGTTTAATAATCACTCAGATTGAATCTAAGGTGTGCCCTAAAAAAGATTCAAAAATTTACCTGACACGGACAAGTATGAGTAAATTTCACAATTTTCTATTTAACAAAGTTACATTAACTTTCCTTGTTGCAACCCTTTCTACGAGTGCCATTTCTGAAGTTTTTCAACTAGGCGATTTAGCCCCTCGTGGTGCGCCCGATGGCCAACTCAATGCCGCTGATACTTTGTTGCTACAAAGAATGGTTTTGGGTGATCTTCCGCCCACTGATACTGAAAAGAAAATAGGTGATGTCGCACCAATTGGAAATGTTGATGGTGTACTCAATGTAGGCGACTTAGTTGTACAGCAGCGTGCTATTTTAGAAGGAACTTCGCTTGGAACGATTGATATCTCAAACCTGCAACCCCCTATTCTAGTTGCTGGCGCATCTCCAACAAATGACAACCCCTATACGATTACGGGTACCGCTACAGCAGACACATTAGTCGATATTTATGTAGGTGGAGTAACGCAACAGCAAATAAGAAGTAATATTTCTGATGGTACCTTTTCAGTCAATATATATTTGATTGATGGTAATAACGATATCTATGCAACTGAGACGGATGGCGTTGACAGTAGCTTACCCTCTAACACCTTACAAGTTCAGTATGACAATAATATCGATAGAAATAACTTACCGAGTAATATTTCTATTGATACTGTGTGGACGCCTGGAAGTCCGCCTGAGCCGTATGTTTTAACGTCTTCTTTAACGATTGATGCTGGCGTTACTTTCACTATTCAGCCTGGAGTTGAATTAATATTTGAATCTGGTGCTAGCCTAGTTGTTAACGGAAATTTAATCGTACAAGGC
>CAZDMX010000441.1:0-2408 GCA_964506085.1 uncultured Thiothrix sp.
TTGCTACAGAAATCGAGGAGAAGACGTTGGTAGAAATTAGAGAGGCAACGAATAAGTCCTGGGTATTGGGTAGTGATTATTTTAAGGATAAGATTGCTAAGAAGTTAAATCGCCCTGTAGCTCCTAAAGCCAAAGGTGGGGATCGCAAATCTGCGGCTTATAAGGCAAACTGTGAGTAGAGTTGGAGAAGTAGTATCAGAGGTATACCTCGTTATAACCCAGACTTGATGCCTGTTCAAATTTCCGATCATCCAGACACTGATCAACCTTATCCAATGCTTTTCTTAAATGGTCTATTGCCATAGCGACACCACAGACTTCCATGATATGGATCTATTCACTTAAAGTCGTAATAAAGATCGCTCTAGCAAAGTGACTACCCAGCAGGCTGATGATGGTGATATAACAGAGAAACGTATTGTTACGGACTATTTTATCCCTGCTATTCCTGCATTGGATGTGTCACCCACCAGTGACACATTTGGTGAAGCTTTTGTGATTCGCTAGAAAGTGATAAGGAGTGGACTATGACGGTTGCAAGATCGGTAAGTGTTGCTACTAAGACGGGTCTTTGTTTAGCTTGTGGTCTTAATGGACAAGTGTATCGGTTTATCAGCATCTATGTCGTTGTGATTATGATGATATTCCGTACTCATTTTTAACAGTGTTTGGCATCGAGAGATGCCATTCTTTGAGTGCTTTTGATATTTGAAGTATTTTAAAGAATGGTTTTTTGACAAATCATTATGAAGAATTCTCTAATATGTCTAAATAGCAGACATTACGACAAAATAATGTCGCAATACTTGTTATTACGACACTGTTAAATATAAAGTGTCGTAATAACCCATAAAGTGACGCAATCATGACGGTAATATCAACAACACAAAAAGAATCTAATGCTATCAAAACAGCTTTAAAGAGTTTCCCTGAAGGTGCTTTTATAGAAAATATTATCAAAAAAGCAAGTCTTGATTATCTTCCACGCCGCACTCTCCAACGTCGTTTAGCAAAATTAAGGGAGATTGGAGAAATAGAAGTTAAGGGTAAAACACGAGGAGTAAGATACTTTTTAGCTAAGGTCGTTGCAGCGCTACCAACTGAATCTATTGAAAATAGAATTCCACTTTCTAAAGAAGGAAAAGATGTATTGCAGGTAGTAAAACAGCCTTTGCAAAAGCGTAATCCTGTCGGATATAACCAATTATTTATTAACAACTATCGCCCAAACAGAGATAGTTACCTCTCTGACACGGAAATAGACAAACTTTCCCAGTTAGGTCAGATGGTGGCTTCCAGCCAACCAGCAGGTACTTATGCTAGAGACCTTTTAAACCGACTTTTAATTGATCTTTCCTGGAACTCAAGCCGTATGGAGGGTAATACCTATTCTTTGCTGGATACGCAAAGGCTTATTTCGTTTGGACAGGCTGCGGATGGTAAATCAACTACTGAAGCTCAAATGATCCTCAACCACAAAGATGCTATAGAATTTCTTGTTGAGTCAGTAGATGATATTGGCTTTAACCATTATACCTTGCTAAATTTACATGCCATGCTTTCAAATAACCTGCTGCCTGATCCTCATGCATCGGGTAGGTTACGTGCTATAGCGGTAGGCATTCACCATTCGGTTTACGAACCACCTGCTGTGCCACAAATGATTTTGGAAGTATTTGATGTCATGCTGAAGAAGTGCGTACAGATTGAAAACCCCTTTGAACAGGCATTTTTTATTATGGTGCATTTACCCTATCTACAACCGTTTGATGATGTAAACAAACGTGTCTCACGGTTAGCTGCGAATATTCCTCTAGTCAGACATAACCTGTCACCACTTTCATTTGTGGATGTTCCTAATGACCTTTATGTACAAGGGATGCTTGGGGTCTATGAATTAAACCGTATTGAGTTGCTAAAAGATGTATTTATGTGGGCTTATGAACGATCGGCAGCGCGCTATGCAGCCCTTCAACAGTCTCTTGGAGAACCTGACGCTTTTCGTCTTAAATATCGTGAAACCATGCGTGAGCTTATCTCTGACATTGTCACTCAGACCATGTCTCATCAATTGGCTTCTAAACAAATACAAGCAACGGCTAAGTCTCTACCATTAAACGAGCAATCTCGGTTTATTGAGGCTGTTGAAACAGAGTTATTAGCTTTACATGAGGGTAATTTTGCTCGATACCAGATTCGCCCTTCTGAATTTCATAGCTGGACTAAAATATGGAAACAGCCATGAATGTAGCTATTTATTGATAGATATTGGAATTGAGTGATGAATACTAAATATTATGAAGACGATGATATTCTGGTTATCAAGCTGAGTGATAACCCCATCGCAAAAGAAGTCTCTCAAGGCTGGAATGTGAATGTCAGCTATGACAAAGACGGTCAAATTGTGC
>CAZDMX010000442.1:0-2392 GCA_964506085.1 uncultured Thiothrix sp.
GGAGATTTCAACCATTTTAATGAGTTCCATGAATACTTGCACAGTCTCTTTAGTCTCACCAATACTTCTTCTGTAGCACCATTTGCGGGACTAAAGTCCCACTTCCAAGTAAAAAAAGCACATCATTAATTGTGAAAAATTAGCTGTATCGAACAAGAGTAAAGTTTAAGCTGAGTAGTTACAATTATTTCAATGCTAACAGTGCTGACACATGCCCTTTCGATGCTGCCATTTTTAACCATTTTCTAGCTTCTACCTGATCATTATGAACCAGCGAACCATTTTTAAACATCATGCCTAGACTGTATTGCGCATCTACAAACCCTTGATCAGCTGCACTCTTTAGCCAAAACAAGGATTTTTTAATACCTTGTTGGTTACGAGCATATTGCTGGTAAAAAAGTGATAATGCATATTGCGCACGGGCATTTCCCGATTTAGCTGATTTATTTAACCAACGATGGGCAGAACTACGGCTTTTTTGTACGCCATTGCCATATTGGTAACGCATGCCTAAATCATATTGCGCCTGATGATTATTTTTATTAGCGGCGGAAATAAGCGACTGAATGGTCGTCAGTTTTGGAGCAGAAGGACGAACAACAGGCTTAAGATGATCTTGTCTAGCTATATGTTTTTTTACTGGCTTTGTTGATTGAGTTCTCACTTTTTCTTTCTGTGTGACAACATTATTTTTAGGAGTATCAATATTAGGGATAGGCTCTGAAGCCCATGGTGGCGGCAGCTCCTGAAAATGAATTTCTTGAACCGGTTTCATTAATGCTTCATCTGCTATCGCAGGTATTGAAAACACCCCAAAACATGCCAATGAAACCAAATAACAAGTTTTGGCAGGTTTATGCCCTTGTTTAACTTTTTTTTCGTACTTTTTTCCACACATCATATTCTTCTTACCTTTATATGCCTTATATGCCCTCATCCCCTTAAACTCAGTGCAAATAAGTTAACATAATATGGATACGTGAGAGTAACTACAAAACATATCCTTCATAAAGAATCTTGTAAAGTAGAGCCAGACAAACGATAACCATAATTATTAATCCATTTGGATGATATTCAATTCATTTTTCTAAAATTTAAACCCATATAACCGTGAACAACCGATTGGAGTCTGAGGACATGGATTCAATTCCACACCAACATACAGATCATTTTTTAATCTATTTTGGTAATTATTAATGCAAGTATTGAAAAAAACCTTAACATTACCTTAATACTTCTGTAATCTGTGTACTTAATGAGCGGAAACATACTTCAGATTTGTCTAGTGAAAATCTAGCACACCTGTCACAGATCCGGTTCGCCCAAGCATTGTATTCAAGGAGGAATATACAATGAAGAAACGATCCTTTCTTTTTTTATGCATTCTTGTATCTAGCCTACTAGCAACTCCTATTGTTAGTTTTGCAGATAGCTACAAGATTTATAGACTACCCAAATCAAAAGTTAAATCCGTAAAGTTGATCATCTACACACGTCCAACGGTACACTCTCGTACTGTGAAGAAACTATCCCTTAACACTCGCTGGATAGTTAGGCTTGCTGGCATAAGAAAATATTCATCACACAATACATGGTTTCAGGTTTCATGGAATGGAAAAACAGGATGGATGCCCCAAAAGGTACTTATATTTGATGCGAAAGCAACAAATATGGCTAATAAAAATCCTAAATGTTTAAATGGAAAAACTCGAAATAAGTCGTGTGAAGGTTCAATTTAAGACCCTTTTTAGGGACATCTCTATCAAAACCTATGCTCCTAGGGAACTGTCCGAGAATAGCGAAGCTACTACAATCCACCCTGATATATGCCTATATTCCGATCAAATTCGTTAAAGAGCTACGGCTATTCGCCTTATTTGATCGAAAAATAATCACATGTCAGGATGAATTTCGCTACGCTTCCTAATTCTCGAACCGCCTCCTAGTCATTTGACTCTGAACCAGTATCAACTTTAGATGGCCTAATAGTTCTGGGTAATTTGCTGCAAGTACAAATCAGATACATAATTTCAGATGCGATCCCATGAAAAATACCTTATAATCATTGCGATAAAAAATTTGAATATCTTTTTTTAGGAATCAAAAATGAAACTACTTAACCCTTTAGTAAAACCCTCCTACTTACTTGGCACTCTTCTTGTAAGCATACTTGCTGTTAATGCAACAGTAGCAAATGCTGAAGCACCAGAAAGAAATGGCTGGAGCTGCACACAAATGCATAAAAATGTCTGTATTCAATGGACATATACAAAATTAGCTAATGAAGCTGCCCCTGATGCCGCAACTGCTACAGGTCAAGCTGCTGCTAGTGAGGTCGCTACTGATGCAGCAAATACTGCTGGTGATGCTGCTACCGACACAGCGAAGG
>CAZDMX010000443.1:0-2389 GCA_964506085.1 uncultured Thiothrix sp.
TAGGCTATGTCGAACGGATATTTCAGATGTAAAATCAAGATAATTAATGCATGAATTTGATATTGACTTTCTATTGATGATTGGAGTGACTGATTTACTAATTGACAAAAAAAAGGCTGATAAAAATCAGCCTTTTTTCAATTTTTCTTTTTAAGAAATTAGCCCGTTAACCGCCAAAGCCACTTTTTATGTCAACTTTTTCCTCAGCAAAGCGCTGAAGGACATCAAGTTGTCTGACTAGGTTTCGGGAGTTTTCTTTAAATTTAATACGTTCTGAGGCTGACAATGATAGGCCTTTGGGTAGTTTTATTTTCAAAGGATTTTTTGGAACACCATTAACACGTACTTCAAAATGCAGGTGATTACCCGTTGATGCTCCCGTCGAGCCTACATAACCAATAGTATCGCCTAAGTAAACCTTCTGACCATGTTTCAGGCCTTTCTTATATCTACTTAAATGCCCATAGAGTGTTGAGTAGCCGCCGCTGTGTTTGATAATAACCGTCTTTCCATATCCACCTTTTCTTGCAACGTGATGTACTACACCATTCCCTGTTACTGTAACAGGTGTTCCTTTACGAGCAGCATAGTCAACGCCAGTGTGCATGCGGATTCTTTTATATATTGGGTGGCGACGCTTGCCAAAACCAGAACTAATTCTTTTGTACGAGTTCATAGGGTGGCGTTTGAAGGCATTGCTCAAGTCGAAACCTTTGCTGTCAAAGTAGTCTACTTTATTATCTGCTTGAACAAATCGTATTGCGCGATGAGATCTACCATCATGAATAAGTTCAGCAGCTAAAATTTCACCATCAGCAATTTTGTTACCGTGATGAAAAATTTGCTCATAAACGAGAGTCATGCGATCACCTTTGCTCAAGTCACTAGTTAATTTGACATCACGGTCAAATACCTTCGTTACCTTTTGAACAATCTTATGAGGGATGTTCTCTTGGTTGGCGTCATAGCGAAGGGAGTGATCGATAAAGAGAGTTGTGCGTGTTTGACGAGTCTCAATAGCTTTCTTTTTGAATTGGCCGGTAAAGTGCCCATCTTTTCTTGAGATAACAAAACTCTTTTTAGCATTATTCTTATAAGTAATAAGTTGATTAAGCTTTCCTTCCTTTTTCTCAGCTCGGAGGATATAACTAGCGGCTACTTTATTAAGTTCTTTTTCTATATTAGCAACTTTTTTTAGCTCGTCAGATTCTGCTTTATTAATGCCGAGTTTAAAAAGTATCTTGCTAAGCTTGTCTTTAGGTAAGACAACATAGGTTTTCCAGTTTTTCGCATCAAGTATGCTGACATCTAGAGATGTATCTTCCGCAGACAAAGTTTCAAGGGTTGATAAGTCGAATGCTTTAGTTAGTGTTAAATATTGTGGCTCAGCGCGGGAGCTACTAGCGTTTGCAAAACTAGTCGTAGTTGTGCTGGATAATAGGCTGTCTAAGCTCTCAAAAGAGATGCTGTCATTCTTGTTTGAATACAATGTTGCAGCAACAACAACCGCTACTGTGCCTGCAAAAGCCAACATCACTGTGCTAGCTTTTGAAGATGATTTCTTAGGGGTAATGCAAATCTCAGAGCCCTTAGCTTTGTTCCTAGTGTTGATATTATCAACAGGTAGGTCAAACTGTTGCATTACGTCAGCCCAATCCTTTTGAATCTTTTGATCCATGAGCGTTGAGTGTTTACTCAAAATATCCTCCAGTTGCCCGTCTAAACGGAATCTAGCGGTATGCTAGTTGCACTGTTATATAGAATAAGTAGTGCGTGTTTTCAAGATTAGTATATTCAGTGGTCACTATTCTATGATAGTTGGTAGCTACTCCAGATATTAGAAGTGGCTTGAACACGGAGCTTCAATGTTGAAAGTACGTTGATTTTATGAGTAATTCTAAATCTTATGAACATAAAGCTCTTGTGTTTTGCTAATATTGTCCACCTTTTTATAGGTAAATTAAACAAATGTCAAACAATATGAAAGTTAGTTGTATGCTGAAGTTGGGGTAAAGCATCAAAAAGTCGTAGACTAATCGGCATGAATTCTCAGTTAGAATTTTGGATGGTAGAGACTTATCTTGTTCCTATATTAAATGCTGAGGTTGGTCTATCTAAAGTTGTTCTAATTGATGGCAGGTAAGTTGTTCAGAGTTTGTGAGATGCTGTAGGATTAAAAACAGGATAAAGTAAAATAAACGAGATAATTTATTGTTGATTATAAGGATTTGATATAATTGAAATATATAGTATAAATTCTGGCGTGGAAATATCACTTTCAGTACGTTTCTACAAATTAATAAAAAAAACGGTTGACGCTAAAAAGCGGATGTATATAATGCGCATCCTCCGACAGCAACAACGCGCAGAAATAAGCGTCGAGAAGCGG
>CAZDMX010000444.1:0-2375 GCA_964506085.1 uncultured Thiothrix sp.
GCATAGTTGTTCTACGCAACGATTGAGATCGTTTCGTCAGGAGCAAAAAGACCAGTCAGAATGTTCAAGTTATTTCATGCACGTTCCTTAGTAGCAATGTAGTCTTTATGACCTTGGTCATAGGCTGGATGTTCGTACCTATATCCACTCCCATTGATCTCGTCTTCGATACCTCGTTCATAGGGGTTTAATAACTCATTAACAACCTCTGATTGTCCACGCTTACCCAACTCAAAAAACTCAATCATTGCTTCTGCTACCTGAATCCTAAACAAGCCTTTATCCAGCTTATTCTCAGGCACTTTCCATTCCGCACTAAAGCCATCATTATTTAAAATCAACAAATGAGCTTTAGACTTTGAAAGTGAACTTACCTTAGCCATTTCTTGCTGAGAACGATGGGCAAGATAAAATTCAATTGCATCATTTAGGACGGTATTAAATGACCATTTTTTTTCATCAGCCATCTGTTTGAGCTCTTCATACCTGTCTAGTCGTACCGTAGTCTGGTAGCGAGCAACTTTCTTGTCGGTTTGTCTATTCGCCATCTATCCACCTTTTTGCTAAAGTGAGTCACATAGAATCAACTTGACTCTATGTGAATATATTACGTGTAATATATTCATTTATCAATATAAAGTGGAATATATCATCGTGTCAATAGGGAAGCGGGTGAGACAGGTAAGAGAATACAACAAATTAACCCATCACGATTTTTCTACCCTACTAAAGGAGAAGGAAAATCGTATTAAATCAGTAGAGTATGATAAGCAACGTGCACCGGGTGATTTGTTAGCAAAAATAGTCACTGAATTTCAGGTGAATGCACTCTGGTTGCTTACAGGGAAGGGGGAAATGCAATCAGATAGTGTAAATATTCTCCGTGAAACACCCCCTTGCTATAGCACCGATCAAGAAGCCTTCGCTGCTGTAAATCAAAGACAAGCCAGGTTAGCTATGTTTATCCAATACTGGATCAAAGAAAAATCCGAGGAAGATCAGATTTGGCTGGAAGGGCAGTTAAACCGATTTGTACCTGACTATGCGGAATTCATAGCGGATAAAGAATGAGTCACACAAACAATCTCACCAGTCCACCTCAACAAAATAATACACCTTATTGATTGATGTAATTAACTTCAATTTTGTAGCGACAATTACAGCTGATTTCATTGTCATCTTCCAATGCTTGTTATCACCATCAAGAAACATGCGTTCAGGATTGTCATCCGCAAAGGCTATTGTAACACCTTCCAAAGGCTGATTAGACACTAGTAACAATTGCCCTGCCGTTGCCTGGTCGACACTTAGTGTCATCTCTAAAGGCCCTTTTTGTAAAATACAAGAGCCTTTTTGCAAATTACAATCGCCTAGCGTTGTCATTCGACCTGCTTTTTGTTCCATCGCCGCTTTGTCTTGAGCTATTGAATAATAATCAGCGGCTATATAACCTCCGATTAACAAGAACGGGGCTACTATTAAGGCAAGTTTCTGGTGTTTGTTCATCTATACCTATTTAAAAGGGTCATGTAATCTAATTCCACAAGATTCAAAGTCTCTGATATTACGAGTGACTAAAGTAAGATTATGAATAGCTGCTGTAGCAGCAATCAACATATCGGCCTGCGTACGTGTTTGCCCTTTTTCCTGTAAATTACCGCGTATTTCTCCTGCATAACGAGCAACTTTTTCTGTGATCGGTAATAGGGTGCAATAACCTTCCAGAAAATCTTCTAACCACAAGCGAATACGGGGGTTAGGTTTCCATGATAGACCAAAATACAGCTCATCCACTGTAATCGTACTAATCTCGATAGATTGATGTTGGCTTGCCCACGTCCAAACACCTTTGTTCGGCTGTGGGCGGGCTAATTCACTAATAATATTAGTATCACATAACATGGTCATAATTCATCAGCAAAAGGATTAGAGCGATTTTCACGATCTAATGAAGGAAAGGGATTATCACTTAGTTGTAGTTTGTGTAGGGCTTCAAATACATCACATAAGCCTTGAGTTTGCTCATGTTTTTTATGACGTATTAATTCCTTGAGCGCTAGCTCGACTAATTCTCTTTTGGTTTTTAAGCCTGTTAATAAAAAAGCTTCATTCGTCAGCTGATCATTTAATACAATATTTGTGCGCATCTCCCACCTCTTGGCAAATATACACCTGAATGATACACACATACACCAGAAGACTCAAATCATTGAAGGAAACATAAAAAAGGCTCCTTATTATAAATAACAAGAAGCCTTTAATTTGTTATAACTACTCAATAATCGTTATATGAGCAACAATTAATGACTTGCTACACTTGAACCTAAAAAACGCAGTTGAAACTACTGCGAATGTCTATAGCACTGAATCTAAAG
>CAZDMX010000445.1:0-2372 GCA_964506085.1 uncultured Thiothrix sp.
TACTTACTTTCCTAGAAACGGTACGGTAGAAAAATATATGAGTGCTAAAATACCTGCCAGATAAAGCACAAACTGCGCTGGATTTTCTTTAAAAGCATCTAGCAGAGTTCGTTGCGTACCATCAAATTTACTTTGTTCATATTCTGCTCTAGCTGTTCTAAATCGCTCTGCCTGGTATTTTTCGATAAGCTCTTTAGCAGCTTCTTGTTGATCATTATCCACTAGCCATATTGCTGGCATGGATATCCCCCAATTCCCTCCGGGAGTTTCGTAGAACTCAAAATGATGTTCTGAGAGTAACAGGCGTACATCTTCAGCTTCGTCTTCAGGAACACCACGTAGTCTAAATATTTGTACAGCCATTAGTTTTCCTTTAATTTCAATTCTAATTCAGATTCAGATAGCACTTGATATATAGCATGAGTCAGTTGTGACAACTCAGTCGGTTTTATAATAAAGGGAGGCATAAGATAAACCAGTTTATTAAAAGGTCGTATCCAGACACCAAGTTTAACAAACTTGGCTTGAATATCTGGCATATTAACAGCTTGTTTTAATTCTACTACTCCGATGGCTCCTTTGACTCTTACATCCGCAACCATGTCTAATTTCTTACAGATGCTTAGTTCATTAAGCAACTGATATTCAATTGATTGAATGGTCTTAACCCATGGAGAGTTAAGTAAGAGATCAATACTTGCATTGGCAACACTGCAAGCTAACGGGTTAGCCATAAAGGTAGGGCCGTGCATTAACACCCCTTTACCATCTGCACTGATGCCTTTCGCAACTTTTCCACTGGTTAGAGTGGCAGCAAGTGTCATATAGCCACCTGTTAGTGCCTTTCCTAGTGTCAGAATGTCGGCTTGAATATCAGCTTGTTCATAGGCGAAAAGCGTACCAGTACGCCCGAAGCCTGTCGCAATTTCATCTAAAATGAGTAACACGTCATATTCATCACAAAGTGCTCGTACCTGTTGAAGATACTCCGCACAGTAGAAGCGCATTCCTCCCGCATTTTGAACCATAGGTTCAATAATAACGGCTGCGAGTTGCTGATGATGGTTAGTTATTAAAGTTTGGAAACTTTCAATATTTGTAGAGACATGTTGATGCTCACTTTCTTCATTCCCGCTTTCATCCCCAATGCTACATTCAGGTGCATCAGCAAATAAGTGTTGTGATAATGCATGGCTAAACATGCCATGCATACCATTCACAGGGTCACACACAGCCATTGCTCCAAAGGTATCACCGTGGTAGCCGTTATTAACGGTTAGCAGTTTGTGCTTGCGTGGTTTATCTTGAGCGACCCAATACTGTAATGCCATCTTGATAGCCACTTCTACCGATACTGACCCTGAGTCAGCAAAGAATACATGTTGTAGATTATCAGAGGTGATTTCAATGAGTTTTTTAGCGAGTGTGATGGCAGGTTGGTGGGTTAGCCCTCCAAACATGACATGTGCCATTTTGTTGGTTTGCTCAATGACAGCTTGGTTTAAGACGGGATGGTTATACCCATGAATAGCTGTCCACCAGGATGACATGCCGTCTATTAATTGACGACCATCAGCAAGGTTAAGGTATACGTCATTAGCAGAAGAAACAGGATATACGGGATCAGCTTGAACAATACTGGTATAGGGATGCCAGATATGTTGTTTATCGAAGCTAAGATCGGCAGGTTTTATTTTTGATGAATGACTCATGAATAGGTTTAGTTGGTTATTTAAAGCACAAACTGGTTAATAATTGACCATAACTGTATGGTAATCAATATCTTGGTGACAGCTTGTCACTATTAAATAGTATATCCATATTTTGCTTGTAGTATTGGCAGCGTTGAATGATTTGTACGGCAGAAATCATATTCAACATTATAAAGAGACCTTTGCACGAAAGATATGACGGATAGGTAAGCTTAATAATTGTGTTGTCGTTTAAAAACGGCAAGTTCACTAAATAGGCTTGAATTTTCCAGATCTTAACAAAAGATCACGATCATTTTTCTTGTTATCCTTTCATGCAAAGGTCTCTAAAAAAAATAATAAAAACAATAGGGGATAAACATGTTTAAAAAGATTGCATATACGCTGGCGTTTGTGGGCGCACTAGGTTCTGTTGCTGCTATAGCGGCTAACAAGACTCAATCACCACTATCAAGTGAGATGAAAGCATTTGTTGTTCAAATGAATGCTTCAGGTCAAGAAAAACTCACGGCTGTTAAGTCAGCTGAACCGGGACAAACCATTCATTATCAACTTACCTATAAGAATAAAGGGCAGGGCGCTCTTAGTGGGCTGACAGTAACAGGCCCTGTTCCTGGTAATACGCATTTTCTGGCTAAATCAACACATACCAAAGTAAAG
>CAZDMX010000446.1:0-2351 GCA_964506085.1 uncultured Thiothrix sp.
AGCAGTTTGTACAACAGTTTCCGGATTTTCCATCTTATCTGCCAACTAGCAAACAAGTTGAAGGTTATTTTGAGTTGATGTTAAAAAATAGTGCCTTGTTAGATTGGCAGTTTGTACAAATTGTAAATTCGGTGTGTTATCTGTTGCGTGATACTTTGCACCTTGATTGGACGACTGATTTTGATTGGACTTTTTGGCGTGATGCTGCAAAAACTATAGACAGTAGTCACGCTACTCTTGCACATGAGCTGGATATACCTGAGTTAATCCAACAAGCTGTTTCAGGGGTTGATGATAAATTAAAGGATCAATATGGTGAGCTTCTCTACGAGGTTGTACGTTTCTTAAGATTAAATCATTATGCCGTTAGAACAGAACAAATCTATTTAATGTGGGTGTGCCGTTTTTTATCCTTTTCTGGCGGACATGATTTTGCATCAATGGGTATTCTTGAGGTCAAGGCTTTTCTTGAGTATCTCGCTTTGCAACGTAAGGTTTCTGTTAATACGCAGAAACAAGCGCTTAATGCATTAGCTTTCTTATTTAATAAAGTTGTAAATAGGCCTTTGGGTGATATAGGTCAGTTTGCTAAAGCAACACGTCCACGTAGATTACCAGTTGTACTGTCAGTGGATGAAGTCCGCGCGGTATTTGCCCATTTGCAAGGCAACCATATATTAATGACGGGATTATTATATGGTGCCGGTTTACGCTTGATGGAGTGTGTTCGTTTACGTGTACAAGATATTGATTTTGCCTATCATGAAATAATCGTTCGAAATGGTAAGGGCTTTAAGGATCGACGAGTACCTTTGCCAGAAAAGTATGTGGATGATTTAAAGATACAACTTGAACGTGTTAAGAGTTTGCATCAGGAGGATCTTCAAAAAGGTGCTAGTGGAGTATTTCTACCAAATGCTTTAAGTCGAAAATACCCTAATGCTGGTAAAGAGTTACGCTGGCAATATTTATTTCCGGCAACACGTTTGTCGGTTGATCCTCGTAGTGGTGTTGTGAGACGCCATCATATTCACGAAACTAGTTTGCAAAAAGCTATTAAACGAGCTGGTGATCGTGCAGGGATAACGAAACGTGTCCATAGCCATGTCTTTAGGCATTCTTTTGCCACGCATTTATTGGAAGCAGGTTACGACATTCGAACCGTTCAGGAATTACTGGGGCACTCGGATGTTGCGACGACTATGATTTATACCCATGTATTGAATAAACCAGGTGCTAATATACGTAGCCCAGCCGATATGCTGTAACTTGCCGAGTGGCAATTATCGACATGTTATAAACTTGGCATAATATATCTATCTGGTTACCACGGCGGCCAATGGGTGGTAGGGCTGCTAGTAGTGGGTGTTTTTAATAACTATTTTTCCATTAGGAGCTAATAAAACTCTCTAGCTCACCTTTAGTATCTTGCTCCAAAAACTCATCAGGTAAGCGTTCTTTTGGAATAGTATGCCCTTGTTGACTTTGCCATTTATAGATAATGGCAAATTGTTCAACAGGTGGTTTCTTCTTAAATAGTTTATCCATACTGCTAATTTCTTTGGTGGTGCACAGGTAGTTCACCGCCTTATACCACGCCATATTGAAACCTAATGATTTAATGTTAAAGGCTTTGCAGAATGCTTTCTTATGATGGCTTCCAGAGACAACAAACGATGGGGTGTAATAACGGATTTTGCGTTTACGCTTAGTTTTGGCTCCTTTAACCGGACGTTTCTTGGTATCTACTACGAACTTCATTTTTATGCCACTAACTCCCGTGACGAAAGCTGAACTTTTGCCAGTTTCTTTGCGTTGTCTTTTTCTCTCTGAGGCGATAATGTTGGATTCGAATTTCCATTCAGTCTCAAGCTGGTTAGCTTGCTTTCGATCTTTGTCTAATGCTTCGGGAGTTTTGGGGTGAAAGTATTTCTGTCGTAGTTTTCCACCGACTGAAACAGCAACACGAATTTGACTTCCTTCTTCATTTTCGTAAATAGGCATGGAGCTACTCTGAGGGTATCGTTAGCCTCATTATAACAGTAAGTTCAAATTTATTTTGTACAGTTCTTTTGCATACTTTGGAAGCTATGTAACAACAAGATAGTTAACAATAATTGCCCAATAATCCATTCAACAAAACCATTGATCCACAATTGGGTTATTAATAATAAGAGGGCTTATATAGTGGCATCTCCAATAAATAAGAGATATAAGAAATGATAAATAAATATAATAACCAATGGACAAGGGCTTTACTTGTCATGTTAATTGCAACGGGGCTCACTGCATGCGGAGGAGGAGGTTCAACACCCACTCCTACGCCAACACCTACTCCAACTCCTACGCCA
>CAZDMX010000447.1:0-2348 GCA_964506085.1 uncultured Thiothrix sp.
CCAGAAAATAAGCTTGTAATAATTAGCCGAAACAAGCTTATTTCGACAGCCTAGGGCAAGTCTGAGTCGTTCCGCAGACTAGCTCTTGCAGGCTAATAAGCACGTCTTTATCCAGCCCCTTGTTCAATATCGAGCTGGTTACCTGTTGCTCATTATCAGAACCAGTTGCGCAATGTTTTTAACTGCTCTTCTGATAATCTTAGATATTTTCTAACCGATAGCTTCCCAAAGCTTTTACGACCTATAGACTTTCACTTAAATAATTTCCGTAGAGACGTTGCATGCAACGTCTCTACCACAGTGAATGAGAAATTTAATATGTGAACGTCTATATAACGAAAAGCTTTTAACTAAAATTCACAAGCCATCACTTATCTTTACTCAGAATACCCTCAAAAGCCTTCAAGGTTTAATATAGACATAACCTTGTTGCTGTAATCTAGCTAGTTCTGCGACACCACTAGGAACGATATCCGCTTCATCGACATCATATAAATCATCATTCAAATTAACCTTGCGGCCTTTGACTGTGTTTTCGCAAACATTGAATGAAACACCCTGATCTTTTAAGCCATCAATTTTTGCCGCCATTTGATCGGTTGCATTGGCATGCTTAAAGTTTTTAACTTTATCTAGTGATTCGGGATCCAATAACAATGCCAAACCATTTCCATGTAGCACCACTTTGAGTTCTAGATTTTCAGCACCTACTGCATTGATATGGTTCTGTATATTCCGTAAAGCGCCTGCTTGTTTTTTAGGATTGTCGTAGTTGATGTGATAAACCACTTTCTGTTTACCATAACCTTTGTCTTCTTCGGCATTGGTTACGCCGGTTACGCTACCTAGTACAAAGGCGAAAGCGAGCATTAGACTTACAATTATTTTGTTCATGATTGACTCCTTCGATTAACATGACACTGATACTTTCACAGCCTCTGATGGGTTCACTTCCAGAACACTAAGACTGATTAATGTACCTTCTCTCAATAAGTATAGATGACAAACTTGATCTTTTTATTCCAAATCCTTCAACCATGATAAAACGACTTCGAGTAAAACATCCTCCTGTCCCTCAAAAAAGTGATCTGCTTCTTTAACTTTCTTTTGCTGGTAATCCTTATTAGCGGCATTTGCCTTAGCTCGTTTTTCTGCTGAGTTGAGGACAGCAGGCAAATCATCACTTCCATATAAATCCAACAACGGGATATGAATCCTATCGAGGTATTGGGTATTGCTTGCTGGCATTCCTATTCCAATGTACCCAGAAACTTTATCTTTAGAGTTAGCCAGATGATAGCTCGCCATTTCTGTGCCCATGCTGTGTGCAATAATCACTACATTACTAAACCCTTGATTGTGCAGATATTGAATTCCCGCATTAATTCGTGGCGATGCTTCTTTGATTAAAGGCTGGTAACTCTCTTTTGAATCATTGGCTAGAACGGGAAGTTGTAGGGAAAGCACTGTCCAGCCGGATTCTGGTAGCTGAGTCCGTAACGGACTAATGATTTGAGGCCAATCAGGATGAACACCACTACCATGCAACAATAAAATAGCGGTTTTGTTAGGTTTATCTGCTTTTGTATAGAGTGAAAAAAAAGTATTCTTTTTGTTCTTTCCATATTGTAGATGGACTAAATCTCCGTCCATTAGAGACTCTTTCACCTGATCTTCCCAGCGTTTTTCTTTGTCTAAATCTGAGGCCTGTGATGATGTCGTAAAGACCAACATTGTTATCCCAATCATGATCCCTTGAAGTATTCTGTTATTCATACTGCATACCTTTTGCTGAAGTTAGAAGTTAGTATAGTACCTAGAAGTTAGGTATGATGAATGCAAAGCATTCAAGACAAGGCTTGGGCGAAGTCATACGTTATTAAGAGGTTCTTTATGGCTAATCGATTGCGATTTTTTCAAGACGCTTTTTACCCACTGTGGTTTCACATTCCACATGAAGACGCCATTTATATTAATGATGTCGCTGTACGAATCCGTGCAGGAATTTTATTTATTATTCCTGCTTTTATGGCCTACACACTACTAGACACAGTATTTGGTAGTCAGTGGGTAATAGAGGGTAGCACGGTTGTTGATACCTACGAGACCGACGCGAAAAACAGAATTCTTTATGCGGCTCAAGCGACGAAGCGTACTTACGATTGGACTCTGCAAACCTGGGTACTTTTCTATGCGCTTTTTGAGATGCTCACCGGAATGACCGTCATTACTTCACGCTTATCACCTACCATTTTTATTGCTAGTCTACTTGCAAAACGACACCCACCGGTATGGAAACCTCTGCTACCCAAGCGTTTTGCTTGGGGGCTAGGCACTCTTCTTATCAG
>CAZDMX010000448.1:0-2333 GCA_964506085.1 uncultured Thiothrix sp.
GCCCAGCCAACTTTCTGTGGGCGCATTTCTTCACGTGGGTATTCAGTAGTAATAACAACGAAATTACGATCTGTTTCAAGTCTTGCTAGATAGTCCCAATCGGTGTGGACAACTAAGGTGTCGCCAGAGACAAAAGGCTTGTTACGAATATCATCACCTTCATGCATGGTTTCGCCATTGCGGTGTAAGCCAACCATTGCAACACCATAGGTTTTACGCATCCATACATCACGAGCGCTTTTACCAATCAACTTAGATCCTGGTGGTATAACAATCTCGGCTATACCTGCTTTATTACTAGCTAAATCTTCTGCAAACGTTCGTAAATTATCCCGTCTTTTTAGTGCAAAGGTATCAATTAAGTGATCAAGATCTTTAGGTTCAGCAACAACACCCAGTACCATACCCGCAGCGATACCTGTATCACGATCTAACGCACCGGGGCCGATATGTGTACCTTGCCCCGAAAGCTTGGTAGCAATAATACGCACACGATATTGTGTTTCTACATCATCCAGGTGCTTACCAATAATGTCGCTATCATCGGTGACAACCACTTCAAATAGTTCGTAATCAAGATCATAAACATCATGGAAATACTGCATGGAATCAGATGACTCGGTGCTACTCTCATTGGTGCTCTTAGGTAACACAAAGCGTCCAGCAATGACGAAGTAAAGTATCCCGGTGACAATCAAAGCTGCACCAATAGGTGTTACTGAGAATAACCCCCAAGTATCCATCTGCTGGGTAGCTGGCAATGTGGTATTTGATGTTTCGATCAAGTCATTTAATAAAATGAGTGGGGATGATCCGATCATTGTCATCGTGCCACCCAGAATCGCAGTGAATCCCATGGGCATCAATAAGCGTGACATTGGAACGCCAGAACGAGCAGATATACGAGAGACAACAGGTAGGAATAGAGCAGCAGCTCCTACGTTTTGCATAAAGGATGAGATGAAACCAACCGTGCTGGAAACAATAGGAATAATCCGTTTTTCAGAAGTACCGCCCACTTTTAAAATAAATGCCGCCACCTTTGTCATCAAGCCCGTCTTATCAAGCCCTGCGCCAATAATCATAACGGCAATAATAGACATAACAGCATTACTGGAAAAGCCATCAAACAAATGTTTGTTATCAACCAAGCCTTGTTCTAATCCCATATAAGGTGCGAACAAGCTACTTAGACCTAGTAAAACCATCACACTGATGGCCGCTATATCAATATCAACAATTTCAAAAGCAAACAAATAGATGGTGAGAACCAATAAACCAACAACCCAGGCTATTTGAATAGAAGGGGCAACGAGTACTAAAAATACGGTAAGTACAGCAAAAATAGAAAGCGAGGGAAGTCTTGTAATAAGCGGTTCTAGCTTGTTTAAGAGGGTTGAGGGAGTTGTTGTATTGCTCATGCTATTCTTCTTAGTTTGTGGATTTGATCGGTAGGATAAAAAATGCGGGATGGTAGCATGTTCTCAGGTCAAATATTAGTAAATTCTTATATATGATTAAGACTCATGCCCGGAGGGAAAATTGGGAAGAAAGTTAGTCTATGCACATCGGTTGTTAGTGATGGGGGCAGATGATACAAACATGCCTTCTCGCTGATCGAAATATAATCTTTGATTGCATCCTTGTCCCGAAAAGTTACGTATACAGACCTGAGAAAACAATGATTAAACAACATAAATAACTAAAACAGGAATGAATTATGAAATCACGTAAAACTCTTTTAGCACTTGCAGCTAGTTCAGCACTGGCGGGCAGTCTATTACTTTCAACCTCAGTATCTGCGGCACAATTACTTGATAAGGCTGCGCAACATACCTCTCAAGGTTCATCTGCATCGGTAATGGCAGAAGGAAAGTGTGGTGAAGGTAAATGTGGCAAAGATAAAGGGAAATGTGGTGAGGGGAAATGCGGCGGTGATAAGAAAGATGGAGATAAGAAAGATGGCGAAGGAAAGTGTGGCGAAGGCAAATGTGGCGGTAAATAAGTACTACACTCTGTTGTAGCAGAAGCTTTTACAGGCTAATAGGGTTTGGTTGAGCTATTCCGTTTGATCAAACCTTTTAGGGTTGTGAGGAGATTATCTAAAGATCGGATAAAGCTTCTGTGAAACAGTCTAACTCAATGGAGAATTAAAATGATATCACGTAAAACAATGCTGACTATCGCAGTTAGCTCATCACTAGCTGGTGGAATAATCGCCTCTACTCATGCAACTGCAGCTGATAGTTTCTTAGATGCTGCTGCGAAAATGCTCGGTGTAACGGCTGATAGCCCGAATATTAATGCTAAAGAAGGCAAATGCGGTGAAGGCA
>CAZDMX010000449.1:0-2330 GCA_964506085.1 uncultured Thiothrix sp.
ATGGATAACATTCCTGTAGAATAAATAGCGTAATGAATCTGAATTTTGCATTATATAGAGCAGATAAAAAATTGATAGCTCGCTTTCTTCTCATGTTTCGATTGATCAAATGAATCAAACAACTATAACGTTCATATGTGACTCTGATCTATCTAGCGAGATGATACGTACATTTCAAATTCACCCTTATCGGATTGAGGAACTATGATAGCAGCGGTATTATTAACCTGTTTTAATCGAAAGGAAAAGACACTTTCTTGCTTGCATTCAATATACGAGCAATCAAAAGTCGACGATTTAACACTCAAGGTCTTCTTGGTAGATGACGGTAGCACAGATGGCACTAGCAGTGCCGTAGAAAGCGCTTTTCCGGAAGTCAACGTCTTGCACGGGGATGGTAACCTTTACTGGAACGGCGGCATGAATTTAGCGTGGAAGGCGGCCACAAAAGAGAGTTTCGATTTTTACATCTGGCTTAATGACGATGTATCGCTATCATCAAATGCTTTTGTAACCATGTTCGATGTTTACGCAACGGTGTCCTTTATACACCAAAATAACCCCGTTATTGCAGGCTGTTTCTCAGAAGCTGATGGTCACAATCACGCCTACGGCGGCTTCCGCGTCAAAAAATCAATCTGGGCTATTACCAAGATACGTATACTCCCTGGCGATACAGCCAAACAATGTGACACCTTTAACGGTAACTTTGTACTAATCCCAAAAAGTGTAGTTAAAAAGGTTGGATTTCTCGATAAACGCTATACTCATTCACTTGGTGACATAGATTATGGCCTGCGCTGCACGGCAAACAATATCCCAATATACATCTCGCCTGGATATGTTGGTGAATGCCCACGAAACCCTATAAAAAATAGCTGGTTTGACCCAAACATCCCCTTAATTCAACGTTATAAACGACTAGTCAGTCCAACGGGGCTTCCACCCTCAGAGTATTTCTATTCATACAAGAAAGAAGGGGCATATATTGCCGGAGGACTAGCATTAGTCAAACTATATTTAAGGCTATTTATGCCTAAATTTTGGTCTAACTTGTCTGGAAATAAAATAGCAGAATAATACTAATAAAGCTTGTCAGACAAGCTTACATTCTCTCCTATTACCCCAGGAACAGGCAAGCCCGCTGACATCTAACCGCCAGCAGACTTTAGTGCCACTAGGTTAATGCGTTATCGGTGAGTCAGATACAATAAAGTTATCATAATAGTGGTATTGTAACTGCGGTGACCGATTAGCGGGGATATTAGCGCCGCCATAAAAATCATACATCCAAACACCATCAATCAAACGCGTGCTCGATGCATCCCTCCATCGATGATCTTGGTCAGACATTAGCACACCGTTAATATAAATTTTCAAGAAGCCATTTCTTTGTCCGTTCGTATTGACCTTCATGTGCTGTTCAATCGTTATCCACTGTCCGCGAGGGATAAGGTACTGGCCGGCGCGGGCTTCAGAGATGGGGTCAACCGTGTTAAGAAAGTCATTGGTCTGAACTCTATCTTTGTCGTAAATATAGCCAGCCAAACTGCCATCGCCCCGGCCAAATGCTTCTTGACTGTAGCTTTGCATACTCGCGGTGAAGCCCACGAGATTCTCTGTGGTCGGGGTCTCAATGGCGGTATGGGATGCCTCAAGCAAGGTTCCGTTTATCATACCTGGCATTTTATGTTGTAGTGGCTGCCAGAAATCTGGAGCAACATAAAAATCGTAGGCAAAGTAATATTCCTTTGCCGGAGGTAGGTCTGCCCTCCAGCTGAATCCACCGGCTCTTTTTGATGACCCAGCACGTCCAGGATTGCGCAGAGAGCGCATAACATTACCACGACCAGAACTAGCCGGGTCGCTAACAATGGTTATGTGCGGGTCGGTGACAAATTGATCAGTACCAGGGGTATTACGATCCGGTCCACGGACAGGCTCGTGATAAGCGCGGAATCCCGGTGCTCGTATATGAACATTAAAATCAGATCTTGCATCTGACTCACTGTAAGCACCTAGTGATAAATATTCAAAATCAACATCCAGGGCGTGACTCCCTTGTGAGGCTCCACTATCACCCACACCTAATAGAACAACTTTATAATTCCCAACGATACTTCTAACAGAAAATTCACCGCTTTTATTCCCTGAAGAAACTGGGACAAAAGATATGTTAATGATGCAACTGTCACCGACTGGCACAAAACCATTACAATTATTCGTCTGTAGAAATTGACTGGTTACTGAAATACTTTCGAGCGGCAGGGGCGCTGTGCCAATATTTGTCAGAGTCAGAGGCATAGTGTTACTAACACTACCTACTGCAA
>CAZDMX010000450.1:0-2322 GCA_964506085.1 uncultured Thiothrix sp.
CCCGTTCTTTTTCGCATAAGTCGTGTCTGCTCCAGCGAGCACGTATTCTTTTACCAGCTCATAGTCATCATTCTTTACTGCTTTACGTAGTTTTTTTGTTAATTTTTTCTTCTTCTTTAGTTCATCTTTTTCAGCCTTGAGCGACTCTTTTTCCTTTTGAATTTCTTCTTCAGACCGATCATCATCAGAATCTGATTTCTTGGATTTTTTTGTTGATTCACGGAACAGAGAAGGATTAGATATTTGTACTTCTCTTACTAGTTTATCCCAATCTTCCACATCCTGTGCCGCTTGCAAGGAGCAAGGCATGAGACACATACTTAATATTAATGAACATAAAACACTGATTTTTTGATATGACATTGAACGTCCTTTTATACTTGGATGCTAATACAGCTTATAACAAATTATAGTATGACTTCATTCTTTCTTAAATGCTGTCCTACAGCTACCCATGCTCCTATAACACCTAATAAACTGCTAATCAGTAAAATGTAGAAGGTCATGGTGAAGTTCAGCCCGGTTAGCACAAAGTTGCTACCATATGATTCAGATAGTGTGTTTATGGGAGGTATCAAAAACAACATTGAAAAATGTACGATAACCAGACTGATTATACCACCAAACAGTCCGTACCACAGCCCTCCGAAAATAAATGGCCGACGAATATAAGGTCGAGTCGCTCCAATAAAGCGGGCAACGTCAATTTCTTCTTTACGGTTTTCTATATCTAGCCTAATAGTATTACCTACCACTAATAAAACCGTTAGCAATAATAACACCCAGACTACAAGCCCCATTCGCTGCGCAAACTGGATAATATCACCCAGCCTTTTTACCCACTCGATGTCTGCCTGAACGGAATCAACTTCTGGATAGGATTTAAGTTTTCGGGTGAGATCTTTTATCGTTCCATCCATCTTGCTTGTTAAAGAAAGATTGGGGGTTACCACTAATACATGCGGTAAAGGGTTTTCATCCAGAGACTTTATCGTCTCGCCAAAACCGGTAATTTCGCTGAACTTTTTTAGCGCATTTTCTTTGCTTTCAAAAATGACTTTATCAATCGCGTTTAGTTCAGTTAGCAGCGCAGCACGATCTTTTGCTTGTTGTGCCGTTACCCCTTGTTTTAAAAACAGTGAAACGGTTGGGATTTGGCGTTGATCATTCGTTAACGTTTGTAAGTTCTTTAAAAACAGATGCAAGCCTGTGGGCAACGATAAGGCAATTGCGATGGCGGCAAGGGTAACCCAGGTAGACAATGGATTAAACCAGAGCCGCTTCAGGCTAAAAGCCAAAGCCGCACGAACATGCGCCCACCATGATGAGAAAAATGACTGGTTAGTGTGGTGATTACTCTTGTGGGTCTTAGCCGCGCGAGTGGTAAGATTTGCTTCTGTCATAACGATCAGCTATCTATTTTCTGCAACACGATGGTACGTGCCTGCATGTGTTCAATCAGCCCATGATCATGGCTGGCAATCAGCACCGTCGCACCAAGATCATTAAACTGACGAAAAGTGTACATAATATCCTGAGCGAGTTCAGGATCCAGATTTCCAGTAGGTTCATCTGCCAAAATGATGGTAGGTTTATTGACTACTGCACGGGCAATTCCTACACGTTGCTGCTCACCCGCCGATAACATCATTGGGTTTTCATTTTGCTTATTCAGCAAACTCACTTTATCCAAAGCCGCGTGTACCCGACGACGAATATCACGATGGTGTAAGCCAGTGATTTTTAACGGCAGTGCAACATTATCATAAATACTCCGATCCATAAGTAAATGATGGTTCTGAAATATCATACCTATTTGCCGACGAAAGGGAGGAATATGCTTGTTTTTTAGTGTATTAACTTCATTTCTATTGACGATAATATCACCTAACGTAGGGCGCTCAAGCATCGCTATCAGTTTTAATAAGGTACTTTTACCTGCACCTGAATGCCCTGTCAGAAACGCCATCTCTCCGGCTTCTATCTTCAAATTAACATTATATAAAGCAAGTTGTCCTGTTGGATATTGCTTACTTACTTTACGAAATTCAATCATTGGAAATATAGGTACTATTAGTGGTAAACGGGTAATGGTATAAAGGCGACACAGGATATGAAACTATAACATACTAAGTTCTTTAGGAGCTATTTGGCAGATGATAGTAGCTGATTTATTTCAGACACTTAAGGTGCTTTGACGAATGAAGTTACCCATCCTTCTTGTCTTTTTGCTCCTGCTCAAATGATCTCAAGTCGTTGCTTAGAACGACTAAGCGCCTCATGAGATCATTCGACCAGAAACAAAAATCCTGCGCAACCTTG
>CAZDMX010000451.1:0-2318 GCA_964506085.1 uncultured Thiothrix sp.
CTTCAGCACTCTAGTCATTCTCGCTACGTTTCAACTGAGTTTTTTAGGTTCAATAAAGTTGCTCTACTGGCTGTAGCGGCTTCACTCTAAGAGTGAAGGTTGATATTCCTACTTATTATCAGTTTATCAATTACTTAATAGTGGATGGAAGCGGTCAACTGAGGATTCTAGGTTTATTTTAAATGATCAATCGACGTGCCAGAAACAATACCTAATTCACTAAGATGGCGAGGGTTATTCTGCCAGTTTTCTTCAACTTTAACCCATAACTTAAGCATCACCTTCATATCAAGGAACTCTTCAAGTGCAATTCTGGCAGAACTACCTATTCGCTTTAGTGTTGCCCCTTTCTTGCCAATGACAATTCCTTTTTGACCTTTTTTACCGACCCAAATAGTGGCGCTGATAGTGGTTAGTTTTTCAGTTTCTTCATATTTTTCTATATCTACAGCCGTTGTATAAGGGATTTCCTGATGAAGGTACAGGATGAGTTGTTCTCGAAT
Organism: uncultured Thiothrix sp.; assembly: GCA_964506085.1. Classification (GTDB taxonomy): domain Bacteria; phylum Pseudomonadota; class Gammaproteobacteria; order Thiotrichales; family Thiotrichaceae; genus HyVt-477. Next base: position 504 of record CAZDMX010000451.1, read on the forward strand.
TAATTCACTGCAGATAGACTTTACTGGCTGATCAGTGATGTAATCCTCAGGGTAAATAAATTCACCCTCAGGTAAATAACCCACAAGCTTTTCAAGAAACTCATCGGTATTAATTTTTTTGGTAGCCGAAACGGGAAATATTTCTTTAAACTCTCGTTTACCACTCACTTCCTGAAGATAAGCCAATAGTTTTTCTTTCGGTTTAACCGTATCAATTTTATTGACCAGTAGGAAAACTGGGCAGGTAACGTCTTTCAAGCGCGATATAACCAGATCATCTTCACCTGTCCATCTGCCTGCCTCGACCATCATTACAACAGCATCAGCCTGCTCTAATGAGGCTACCGCTTCTTTGTTTAGCACCTGATTCAGTGCATTCCCCGAACGCTGATGAATGCCCGGAGTGTCAGTAATAATGAGTTGAAAGTTATTTTCAGTGATAATGCCGCGTAAATTGGTTCTTGTAGTTTGTGGTTTATTGGCGATAGCGGATATTTTGTAACCTACCAATAAATTGAGTAGCGTAGATTTACCCACATTTGGATGGCCTATGATAGAAACATAACCACATCGTTTAATTTGATCAGTCATAAATCGACCTGTTGATAGGCCGTTTCAGCGGCTTGTTGTTCAGCCTTGCGGCGGCTTCGTGCGTTGCCTTCAGTTCGAATATTGAGGCTTTCTATGTAACATTCTGCTTTGAATTCTTGTTTATGCGCCTCACCCGTGACTTGTAAGAGCTTATAGTGAGGGATGTCGTGACCGTTGGTTTGTAATAATTCTTGTAGACGACTTTTAGGGTCCTTTAAAGCATGCTCTGAGGGTAATGACTCTATATTGAGACGACCTTCATAAAGTTTAAGAATAAAAATCTCGGCTTCATCAATGCCCTTTTCCAGATAAACACTTGCAATAACTGCTTCGACGGTATCAGCTATGATAGAGCTTCGGCGATGACCGCCAGATCGAAGCTCTCCTGGACCCAGTTTGATAAAATCTCCTAATGAAATTTCATTCCCAATCTTAGCTAGTGTATCTGCATTAACCAGTGAAGCTCTGAGTCTGCTGAGATATCCTTCACTTGCCTTGGGCAGAGAGTTATAGAGCTTATTGGTGATAACGACACCAAGCACACTGTCGCCAAGAAATTCAAGCCGCTCATTGTGTTTGCTTGCTGCGCTACGATGAGTAATGGCGCGGACAAAGTTGTCCGTACCCATAAATGCATGATCTAGTAGTTTGCTAAGTTTAATCCTTGATTCCTCAGTTTCCTCTAGGAATCTCTAATTAAGATGAGGTTCCTTAGATAGATGTGATTATTCAACACCAATCTCTTTAGCGTAATCAAATTTTGCAATAAAGTCCAAATTTGCAAACCAGGGTTTTCTGACATCATATTTTACGGTGATTTTTTTACGCGTATTACTACCTTTGATACGCACAATATCAAAATTCTTAGCGGATAAGTGTTTATCCAGAGCATTGATATTCAAACGTTTGTTTATTGCTGAACGAATGACACGCTTATTAGCACTTTTTGCATCTGGGTGTGCCGCTAGCTCATCAACCATTCCCTTTATAGTATGGTATTCAAGATATACGGGCATCAATTTTATGCCAGTAATACCTAAAAATAGAAAAACAGCAATACCCAGTATCCAGGAAACAAAAGTAGCGCCTTTTTGTTTTTTCTTATTCATTATTCAGTCTCTTCTTTTCTTATTATTATTGACAACAGATACTGACCCGAAGATTACAAGCTAGGAGTCTGTCCGAGAACAGTGAGCCTACTGCGGAAAAGCTGAATTTGGCTAT
>CAZDMX010000452.1:0-2311 GCA_964506085.1 uncultured Thiothrix sp.
TATTACGATCGAAACGCGTCCTTGTTTCTCTAAGAATTAAAGCATGGATAACACGAGATTGAATTAATAATGACTTTAAAATCCTCACTTATATACTCTTTTTCCAACTCAATTAGAAAAGACTGTAGCACCAAGGGCTATTTGATAAATCACTTGCGTCCAATCCTTAATGGTTTGTAAGTTTTTGGTGTCAACTTTAGGAAAGACTAAAACTTGATCGCCTGCCTTTACCTTGAGCTTTCCACCAATTTTTACTTGTCCATTTGGCCTAACTAGTACAATCCTTTCATGATCTGCTCGGTCAGTAAAGCCACCTGCATTGGCAATATAATCAAGTACAGTTGCATTGCTGGCATAAACAACAGCTTGGGGTATTTGTACTTCGCCATCTATGGTAACGACATCACTTTGCTGTGGAATGACGATAACATCCCCATCCTCTAGCCTGATGTTACTGACCTGCTTGCCATTACTAACAACAACTTTGCCTTCAGGTTTTACGCGTCTGGCATTCTTGATAAATTGTAACACCAAACTGGCCTCTTTTGCCCTAATACTCGCTTCTCCATCCGATTGAGCAGGGGCTGTAAGTACGGTTCTTTCTAATCGGTGTAAAGCTTTTTCTAGGTTTTGACGCTGTTGAGCAGCAATTTTTTTACGTTTGATGTAGATATTTTTTATATCCGCATCGTTTGGGTCTATTGCTACATAATCCAATAGCTCTTTTAGTCTTGAGCCTTTCTTTACAGCATAATAGGAGTTGCCTAAGTGGCTGCCCTCTATTGTAATATCAATGTCTTTGGCTTGTGCATCACTAATAAACCGGACGACATCTCCATCAAGCAATCTAATACCTTTGAAACGATTTTTGGGTTGATAAACAGACCAGGGCTGATTGTTACGTGTACCCGATATAGCCACGTTGGTGACGCTTTCATTTGGACGCGCGTATTTTATTAACTCTTGGCCATTAGCTGTTTTATTCCTAAATTCAAATCGTGCTGGGTTTCTAGCATCACCCTGGACAGTTACAGTTGCACCTTGCTGTTCTACTAAAATGGTGTCGCCGTCCTTGAAGTGAAAGCTTGGCAATTTCCCGTAACGTAAGAACTGGTACAGATCGGCTTGTATCACAGGTCTATTGCCTCTCATGATTCTTATTTTGCGGAAGCTACACCGCTTATGATTGATACCACCCGCTTGTGAGAGATAAGCCAATACACTGTCCGTAGGAAACCCTGAGTATTGACCGGGTTTATTTACAGGGCCGGTGACAAACACACTGACAGGAGTTGCCGTTAGTATGCTTACATAAACATCTACACCATCGTCGTAAACTGTTTTTATTTTGCCTTTTACAACGCCCAAGAGGTCTTTTGCACGCACTCCTGCCACTTTGACAGCACCAATTTCGGGTACATACATTTTACCTGCCGCATCGACGGTCACCACTTCATTGGCTTCCATCAGACCCCATATGTGCATCTTGATTTTATCACCTGGCGCTATGATGTAATCAGGATTAAGTCCGTCATCGCGTTGCGACTGGAATTTTCCACTAAACAGGCTTGCACCGTAAGGTAATACCTTTGAGCTTGCCTCATTATCTATAGGCAAGCCTTCATCAAAAATTTTGGTATTGGGGTTTTCTGCTGCATTTGCTTGTGGCATTGCCGATAAACACAGCAAGCTGATAGCTATTAAGCCTATATTCGATGTGATTTTATTCAAATAGTTATTCATTGAGTCTGGTTTGTGACGGATTATGCTACGCATACTAACTAATGATTTGCGTGTTGTACATTCTACTTACTCTCATAGTATTTGTAGCTACTACACTTATGATTGTTAATCGTTGACTATTGCACTACAATATTAGTACATTTGCTATTTACGAGGTCTGATATGGCTAAAACAGCGACAATTACAACTAGAATTACCCCTGAACTTAAACGTAATGCAGAACAAATTCTGTCACAGCTTGGCATGAATACGACTCAAGCCATTAATATGTTTCTTAAGCAGGTTGAATTACGAAAAGGCCTGCCTTTTGATGTGCAAGTTCCAGAGCATATGCATGCTAATACTCCTCGCATCTCTGGATTACACAGAGGTACAATACAAATGAGTGATGATTTTGATGAGTCTCTGGAGAATGAATTTTGGTTAGGTACTGATTCTTGAATTATTTACTTGATACGCATGCTTTTATCTGGTGGGACAGTGAACCTGAAAAGCTATCCACACAAGTTTTAGAGGTCTGCCAAAACTCCTCAAACCAGCTATTTTTAAGCATCGCTAGCATCTGGGA
>CAZDMX010000453.1:0-2306 GCA_964506085.1 uncultured Thiothrix sp.
TTTGAGATTTCTGTGTACGTTTCATGGTGTACTCCTGATTAAAAAAAATAAATCTATAAAATGGTCGGTGACGCTGCTTTTCGCATTCTACAACGTTGCCGTCTGTGAAGGTACTTAGCACAGCCTGTGCCAGTTTTGTTGATGAACGTCAATAATTTTAAAATTTCAGACAATTCATACGCTTAGCGTTTACCTCGCTAGAATGGTTAGCGGTAATAAGGGGCGTGGCCTTTAATTTTTCGTCTTAAGCCTGTTTATTTTCAACACATAAGGTTAATAAAGAACAGTTTTACGATGCATTGATAGCGAATTAAGGGTGAGGTTTTATTCTTGCTTACCGATATGGCCATTGTATATAGTCATTTTAACTATTTTTCTCTGATTCCCACGCCCCAGCGTGGGAACCAGAGAAAAAGCATTTAGCCAAGAAGAGTGGTATGATATATTGCATCAATAGTATGATTTTTTGTTATATATCCTGGAGGCTGTTTTATGGGTACAACACGCAAGACAATTACCGTTACCGATCAACAAGACAACTGGATTAAGGCACAAATCTCCGCCGGAGAATTTACCAATGATAGTGAATATATCCGCGATCTGATACGCCGCGATCAAGTCAGTCAAGCGGATATAGAAGCCATTCGCGCCGCGCTCATTGAGGGCGAACAAAGTGGCGAGCCACAGTCCTTTGAGGGTGATTTATTTAAGCAAGAAATGTTTATAAAGCATGGTAAACATGCCTGAATATCGACTTGTGCCGAAGGCCAGGGAAGATATGGAAGCGGTTTGGCTGTACTCATTGGCGCAATGGGGAGCGCAGCAAACAGAGCGATATATTGACGATTTAACGCAAGCATTTGGTTTTCTGGCAACAAGCCCGAAGGCGGGGACAGCTTGCGAGAGTATCCGCGCAAGATATCGGAAATATCCCGTTATTCGCCATGTGGTTTATTATCGTGAGACAGGTTATGGCGTGGAGATTATGCGCGTTTTGCATGGCCGTATGTTGGTCTCGCGGCGCTTTTGAACAAGAGCAAGAAAATACACAGGGTGGATATATTGTCGTGTTTTAAGTGGCGTATAGGTAAGCAATTTTAGCAAATTGTCACCGTGAATAGCCAAGGGAGGGCCCCGTCATTCTGATGAGAAATAGCTTCTTTAAGACTTTTTTCTGGTTTCCACGCAGGAGTGTGGGAACCAGAAAAAAAATAAAAAATAGTTTTGCGATGCTATTGATAGCAAATTAAGGGTGAGGTTTTATTCCTGCTCGCCAATATGACTATTGCATATAGTCATATTGGCTATTAGAATGACCATACACTTACTCGTTATCTACAGGCGCACATTATGGAAATGTCAAAATCTGAATTTAAAGCGCATGCTTTGGCAGTATTTAGAGGCATTGAACAGACTGGTGAAACCATGATTATTACTGATCGTGGCACACCTAAGTTAGAAATCAGGAAAATTAGAAGGCAGCAAGTTAGTCCAATACAGCTATTAAAAGGCAGTGTCATTAAATATGATTTGGCAGCCGCCCCCGTGGCCGTTGCCGATTGGCATAACGCATAATGCTTGTGATTGATACGCATGTATTGGTTTGGTTTGTTAATGGCTCGGACGAATTGTCGGCGGCCGCTAAAAAGGCCATTGACGCGATAATCGCCAAGGGCGGCGAGATTATTATATCTTCTATATCGGCTTGGGAAATCTCAATGTTGATTGAGAAGAAACGCTTGGTTTTGAGCATGGATATTGAAAGTTGGCTTGAACAGGTAGAGCAAATTGAAGGCTTTCGGTTTATGCCGGTAGATAATGAGATTGGCTATAAATCAACGATATTACCGGGAGAGTTTCACCAAGACCCGGCGGATAGAATGATAGTGGCGACCGCTAGAAAACTTGCCGTTGCTTTGGTAACAGCTGATGAACAAATCAGGGATTACCAACACGTTAAAACCATTTGGTAAATGACAATTACATGAACGTCAACATGCTCTGGTGTTCTATTCAGGTGAGTGTGTATATTTGCTCGTTGCCACGATTCTTCGTAGCAATGCATACCGACGATATGGGTTACCACGCTGGAACGTGGCAACTAGAAACACATATTTGTTCAGATAGAACAGTTAATGCTCCTATCAGTTTAACATCAGTGTATTTCCAGTTTTCTCAGTCTATAGCGTAGGGCGTTGAACGAGATACCCAGTACTTTTGCGGCCTGAGTTTTATTGTGCCCGGTTTGCTCCAGTGCTTTGAGGATGCTGGCTTTTTCGGTGCAATCAAGTTGGCTGTTCAGGTCA
>CAZDMX010000454.1:0-2294 GCA_964506085.1 uncultured Thiothrix sp.
TTCAGCACTCTAGTCATTCTCGCTACGTTTCAACTGAGTTTTTTAGGTTAAACAAGGTCAGTGCATTCGCTTAGAAACGCCATTAAAAGTAGGTTAATTCAACCGATAAGCAATAGGGATAACATAACGCAAGGATGACTTATTAACCCCTTTTGGAAAAGCTGGAAAACGACCTACCTTTTTTACTGCTTGTAGCGTGGCATTATCTAGGTGTGTACTACCTGAAGATTGAACAATGCGGAGGTTAGAAATAATACCGCTTTTATTCAATGTGAACCCCACTTTGACAACACCTTGTTGGTGCATTCTTTTAGCTCGTCGCGGGTAGCTTTTTTGTTGTTCAATACTTTGCGTTATACTTCTAGCGTACTGTTGTTCTAGCTGAGGATTATGAGTTGGGCGTGCAGCTGGACGTTGCTGTGTTAATGGGCGTTTTGTAGCAGGAGTCGGGTTTGTACGGGGCTTCGGTTTCGATGCCACGGGAGGATGCCTCCTTGGTTGAACAGGGGGAGGCCTATGATTCCTCAGCGGTTTTACTATAGGGCGTTGCTTGACTACTTGTTTTTGTACCACCTTTACTGGCACTTTCTTTGGTGGTGGTTTTTTCTTGACCACTTTTTTGGGTTTTTTCTTTACTACCTTCTTCATCACTTTCTTTGCCACTGGCTTGGGCTTATTCACGACTGGGGGTGCTGCTGGCATAACAACTGGTTCAGGTTTCACAATAGGCGGAGGAGTAATGACTTCCTTGAACATAGCCACTTGCAACGTCATTTTTTTTGGTGGTTTAGGTTTTTCATCCTCTTTGTAGTTGACCACAAAACCAAACAACCCTGCATGCAATAGTGCTGAAATCAGGAAAGCAAAAAACGAATAGCGAATTTTGGAGTGCATAGCGTTGCCTAATGTATCGAAGAATGACTAGCTTCCAGACTGCGTGGTAGCTTGTTGCGTAATGATGGAGAATTTTTCTAACTGAAGCCTCTTAAACATATCCAATATTTTAACAAACTGCCCAAAATCCACCGCTTCATCAACACGAAGATTAATGGCCGTTTTTTTATCTAGTTTTGCTAAGATTTCCTCCAGATTTTCAACACTTATCTTACGTTCGTCATAATGAATCTCGGACTGTTTATTAATCGCTATCTCTACTACTTGTTCATTACTGCTAAGCGTCTCCTCTGCCGAACTACTGGGCACTTTTATATCGAGTTTATTCGTAGCGATAAAGCTGGCTGTGGTCAATACAATGGCTAGTAACACCAGCATAATATCGATAAAAGGGATAACGTTAATGCTGTCAAAGCGCTTCATGATGCTTTACTCCAAAAGGTACTAAATACTCAATCAATAGAATCAGTTGATCGATGATTTTTCCAGCGAGCAATAATCATTTCGACACGCCGTAGCAATCCGTTATAAGCGAGGATAGCAGGAATAGCGACTAACAAACCTGCTGCGGTAGCTTTCAATGCCAATGCCAATCCTGTCATAATATTAGCTGTATCAATATCACCCCCTTTGCCCATTTCATAAAATGTAATCAGAATACCTAATACTGTACCCAGTAAGCCAATATAAGGCGCGTTAACGCCTATAGATGAGATGGTAGTTAAGCCTCGTGTAAGCGCGATATTTAGATCTTCCTCAAATTGAAAATCAGCAAACTGCACTCGTCGATAATAAAACCATCGCTCAAGAGTAAACCAGACTACTAAAAAACTCATAATGCCCAAAATACCAAAAATTCCATAGTCCAGATTTGCTTTAAGTATCTCCACTTAATTGATTCTCCTTGTTGTCAATTGTAAGTTTAATGATATCTGTATCATTTTAATCATATTAAATCTAATGAGAGTCATTATCAATATAAATATCCCAAGACATTCCCCTCTCCTTTTATCCATTGCATCAGTACAGCAGTATATAACCAAATGAGTGTCAGGTGTTTTTGCTGTCATACTCTAGTATTCTTACATTCATCCGTCTTTGCCAACTACACTGCGAGGAAGATGATTGAATGACAAAAATACTATATTAAAAAATGGAGAAACAAGAGCTTGCATCATCTAAAGGTGACGAAAAAGCAGCTGCCGAAGAGAAAAAATAAAAGGCTGAGGCAAAATAGTTTTCTCATAGGTCAATAAACCTAAAAACGCAAAGCTATAAATAAGCTTTGCTAGTCACCTCGCAGACCTAAGGACTCAGGAGTAAATAACTTACGGAACTTAACTTGCCTTTTTGCTCCAGCTTGAATGATCTAAAATCGTTGCATAGAACGACTATGCGCC
>CAZDMX010000455.1:0-847 GCA_964506085.1 uncultured Thiothrix sp.
CAATCAAAAAGTAGCCGGGGAAACCCATGCCGACAATTACATCTAGCTCAATCTGCAAACGATCATCATAGGGTTTGCGCTTTTCGGAAAAATCATCTGCCTGGGTATCCAGCAAAACTTCAAGGCGTTCTTCCAGACCTTTGCGAGACTCATCAGCTAAAAACTCATCAATAGTAAAACCATCCGGAATAGGAGTATCAGGAAGATAATTCTTACCTAGAATAAGTGATAAATTACAGCGTTTGGTAATTTCAACAGTATTTTGCAATGCCTCAGGTATATCCGCAAATAGTTCCTGCATCTCATCTGCACTACGCAGATATTGTTGATCCGTATAATTCTTAGGACGATTCTTATCATCCAGCACATAACCCTCTGAGATACACACCCGCGCTTCATGAGAATAAAAATCCTCAGATTTGAGGAAACGTGTGTCATTAGTCGCTACTACTGGAAGTTCAAGCTTAGTGGCCAGATCAACAGCCGCATGCAAATAATCTTCATCACCCGTGCGACCCGTGCGCTGTAATTCAACATAGTATCTATCAGGAAAAATAGCTGACCACTGTGCTGCTAGCTCTTCAGCTTTTTCGCTATTACCATCAATGAGTGCCTTACCCACATCACCACTTTTTCCGCCAGATAAAGCAATCAAACCCGTAGCATATTCCTTGACCCACTCCTGAGTAACACGCGCCAAACCTTTATGCTGCCCATCGGTATACGCTTTAGAGATTAACTTGGAAAGATTGGCATAACCCGCTTCATTCTGACAGAGCAGAATCATATGAAACGGCGCGTTATCATCCTCCTCATTATCCAGCAAGATATCTACACCAAACACAGC
>CAZDMX010000455.1:857-2286 GCA_964506085.1 uncultured Thiothrix sp.
TGATACCTGCGTTCATCGCCATCCGATAAAACTTTACCAAGGCAAAGACATTGTTTAAATCTGTCAATGCAACCGCAGACATGCCGCCGTCTTCAACCGCCTGCATTAAAGGTTTAAGACGGATAGTACTATCAAACAGGGAGTATTCAGAGTGTAAGCGGAGGTGAACGAAACTCATAGATTTGGCTCTTAGTAGGTTCGTTTAGTGTAGCAAAGATACTATCTTAGCAGTGCATATATTCCTGATTAGTGTTCGAAACAAGAATACTAAAATAGAAAAACTATCGGTTGATAATGGCGAGCCAATCCAAAGGCTACAGCCAACTTGGCCCCACAAGCGTCTTCTGGATAAAACCAGTTAACAAATCAACATTCATCAAGCCCGTAAAGAAGAACCCCCATAATGCTCCGGTCAGATGAGCCATGTGACCAATATTATCGGTAGCTCGCTTATCTTTGTACCATGAGTAAACAAGGTATCCGACACCCGCTACTATTTGTGGTATAGCGATTACGCCATATAAATACAGGTTTTGCCAAGGGGCAAAAATAATCACTGCGAAAACAACAGCTGACACCCCTCCAGAAGCACCTAAAGCGGCATAATCCGGATTGTCTTTATGCCGCAGATAACTTGGAATAGACGACACAATAATTCCACCCACATATAAAACCAGATATTTGAGTGTACTAAAGTCACCCAAAAATTGAGGGTAATAGTAGGCTTCAATAGCGTTACCAAAAGACCACAATACAAACATATTAATAGCGAGGTGCATCATGTCCGCATGGATTAAACCCGATGTTACAAAACGATACCACTGATTATTCTCTCTAATGGTAACCGGATGAAAAATCAAAGCCGATTTACCCGCTTGATTTTTCATCAAGATAAATGAGATTAGACTGGTAATGCCTACGATAATATTGGTAATGGTGAGTAGCTGAATATCCATGGTTTAAGTACTGTGCTGTAATTGAGACATGTAAGTGTACCTGATTACTTACATGTCTCTACCATACTTATAAATAGAGCATTAGATGCAGAATAAATTCATTATAAAACCGTAGGTTGTGGGTGGCGACTGTATGGACACAGGAGGTAGGGTAACGCATGGAGCAGTTACCGAGGAACGAACCCCAACAATATAGTTTAGATTTTGTTGGGGTTCCTATCGTCACCCCAACCTACTAATTTACTCGTAGTTGTAACAATGGCTGAGATATGTACGTAATCAGGTAAGTGTATGAGGTTTAAGCGCTAAAACAAAACATTTCGACAAAGTTTAGTCTAAAACAGCTAGAAGTAGGCATGATCAAGCAAAGCGGATCAGGCAGTACGGAGTCAGTTTTTTGTTAATTCAAGAATCCTTAAACCTAAAAAACGCAGTTGAAACTACTGCGAATGCCTATAGCACTGAATCTAAGG
>CAZDMX010000456.1:0-2286 GCA_964506085.1 uncultured Thiothrix sp.
GCCACTCAACCTAAAAGAATCACTCTATAAGTCGTCCAACTGAGGATTCTAGGTTGAAAGTCGGCTCCCCATCCAAGTTTAGGTATCAGCGTTGCAACATTGCTACAATACCATGCTGGTTTGATTGTCTGGCGAGTTGCATTGCTGTTTTCCCATCAACATTCTGGACATTACGCTGCGCGCCTCTATTTAACAGCAGAGCGGCAAAATTACCCCTGCCAAAGCGTGCTGCTGTATGTAGTGGAGTCCAGCCACGTACGGTTCGCGCATTTACATTTGCACCACGCTGCAATAAAGCCTGAGCGGCGCTGGTATTACCTGTGGAAGCAGCAGCATGTAAAGCCGTCTCACCACTGCTATTCGCGGCATTGACGTTTGCACCCTGACTTAATAGGTTATTAATTTGCCCGGCATTACCACTTTTAGACAGATTGAATAATTGCTGATTTGCTTGTTGTCGATTAATTTGTGGACGTTGTACCTGTGGAGCTTGGCGTTGTGCTTGTTGTCTACGAGCTGCTGTTGGTGCTGAATAGCCAGCATGAACAATTCGTGGTACAGGATTATGCCGTGGTGCGGTAAATTTTGGAACACTACCTCGTGCTAATACAACCCGTCTGTTTGCGCTTGTTGGACTTACTGGAGTAGGGCAGACCTGTGGATTATTGATTTTTCTAAGTGGTAAAGCCGCTGGATAGCGTGTTTTTTTGCGGGTTCTTGTTGTGGTGTGTGTTACTTTTCTAACCGCTTTTTTAGTGGGATATCCCCTAAGTGGCAGAGCCGCAGGATAACGGGGTTTACTGCGCTTGAAAGCTCGTGGTGTAGCACGGACTACGCGGTTTTTCATGTTAGCCAAATTAGTTTTTATTCCGTTAAAGGACATCTTGTTGTTAACCGTTGGTGTGCGGCTACAAGATGAAACCAATAGTGCCATAACTAAAAGAGCAACTATTTTATAGAAGTGGAGCTTTTGAAGTGTGGAGTATAGATACATAATAATTCCTTTTATTTTAATGTTTTTCAACTATTAAGAGTACTAAGGTGATTTGACGAAATGAAGTTACCCATCCTTCTTGTGCTTTGCTAATAAGATCAGCTAAAGCTTCTCTAATCTTTTTGCTCTTGGTCAAATTACCTAAATAGACGCTAAGTTTCCTTTAGACTGCAACCATGTTTTTCTGTCTGCAGCCCGTTTTTTGCCGAGTAACTTATCCATAATAGCATCAGCTACACCATCTTCATCAATACTCAGTTGTATTAGCCGTCGTGTGTCAGGATCCATGGTTGTTTCCCTGAGTTGCAGCGGGTTCATTTCACCCAGTCCCTTGAAGCGAGTTACACTAATCTTGCCACGCTTTTTTTCCGCTTCAATTCGATCCAGAATAGCGACGCGTTCGTCGTTGTCCAGAGCATAGAAAATTTCTTTTCCTACATCAATTCGATATAGAGGTGGCATGGCAATAAAGAGATGTCCGGCTGCGACAAGAGGGCGGAAATGCTTAAGAAACAAGGCGCATATTAAGGTTGCAATATGTGCGCCATCAGGATCGGCATCAGCCAAAATACATATCTTGCCATAACGCAGTTTACTTAAATCGTCCTCTCCGGGATCAACACCAATGGCGACGGAGATATCATGGATTTCCTGAGAGCCTAAGACCTGATCACGATGCACTTCCCAGGTATTTAGAATCTTCCCCCGTAACGGCATAATGGCTTGAAATTCGCGTGAGCGGGCTTGTTTAGCCGATCCTCCGGCAGAATCGCCTTCCACCAAAAACAGCTCAGTCATATTCAAATCCTGAGAGGCACAGTCTGCAAGTTTACCGGGAAGAGTAGGGCCACTAGTAACTTTTTTACGAACAATTTTTTTACTGGCTCGTAAGCGTTTTAAACCGTTGGCAATACAATGTTCTGCCAGTTTTTCACCTATCTCAGTATTTTGATTCAGGAACAGACTAAAAGCATCCTTAGTCACACCAGCAACAAAACTGGCAGCCTGACGTGAAGACAGTCGTTCTTTGGTTTGCCCCGAAAACTGAGGTTCTTGCATTTTATAAGAGAGTACAAAACTAACTCTTTCCCAGACATCATCTGGAGCTAACTTTAAGCCGCGAGGCAATAAAGAACGGAATTCACAGAACTCTCGTAACGCTTCAGTAACACCCGTGCGCAAGCCATTGGCATGAGTTCCTCCCTGAATAGATGGAAATATCTTTACATAACTTTCTTGTACACAATCGACACCTTCGTGTAACCAGATAATGGCAGAATCAGCCGCTTACT
>CAZDMX010000457.1:0-2281 GCA_964506085.1 uncultured Thiothrix sp.
GGGTGTCGCAAAAGCCATGATGGTAGGTTGTGGGTGACGAAGGAACCCCAACAAAGCTTGTCACGTTGGGGTTCGTACCTCACCCGCAACCTACATAATCTACTTTTACAACACCACTCCAAAGGGGAGAGGGTGTTTTAGTTTCATAGTATTGAACAACCCTGATCCTATATTAACCTGATCAAACATTATAACTTAACTGAAGTGTTTAAGCAGCCTGTGCGGTCTCAAGTTTCTCTAAAGGAAGTGGACGACCACAGTAATACCCCTGAGCATAATCAACGCCAAGACGATGCAATAGTTTAGCGGTATGCTCATCTTCAACAAACTCTGCAATGGTTTTCAAGTTCATTACTTTGGACATATGATTTAAAGAATGAATCATAGCAGCATCAATTTTATTTGTTTCAATATTACGAACAAATACACCATCAATTTTCAAATAATGGATCGGTAAGTCACGAATATAATTTAACGCAGATAAGCCACTACCGAAATCATCTAGCGAATTACTACAGCCTATTGTTGCCAACTTAGTAAGTAACTTGCGCGCCTGACTGAAATTACTGATCACATCAGTCTCTGAAACCTCAAAGCATAAAGAACTTGCGGTTAAATCGAACGTATCTAGTTGCTCTTTTACAAAAGTTGAAAAGCTTTCATCTAATAATGAAGCAGCGGACAGATTAATAGTAAACTCGCGTATAGTAGACGGGTTACTATTTCTATTTAGGTTAGCTAATCGTTCCATTGTCCTTCGAACAACCCAGCGATCTATTGATCTACTCAAGCCATATCGTTCAGCCGCTGGGAAAAAACTTCCAGGTCGAAGGATCCGGCCGTTATAAGGCAAGCGAATAAAAACCTCATAGCGTTTCTTGCCATCCTTATTTGAGCCACCTAATGGAATAATGGGCTGTACAAATAGTTTAAACTTATTGCCGTCCAAGGCGTCGCGGATAATAGTTTGCCAATTGTCACCACCCATATGGCCAGAGGATTGAGGAGAATGACTAGGCTTGTGGATATATAGCTGATTACGACCTTTCTTCTTCGCTGTGTAGCAAGCATCATCGGCAATTTTACAAAGATCATGTAACCCTGCCACGGTTACTCCAGCATCAAATTCCACAGCACCCATACTGACACCCACAACAAAGCTTTTATCTCCCCAGCTAAAACGTAAAGACGAAACACTGTTGATCATATTTTCACAACGTAATTTTGCCTTTTCCATTGGACAGTCCGGAAAAACAGCTACAAACTCATCTCCACCTGTACGCGCCAGAAAGTCACTGGTTCTTATGTGTTTATTGAAAATATCAGCAAGTTGTTTTAATAATTCGTCACCTGCCGCATGTCCCGCACTATCATTAACAGGCTTGAAGTTGTCAAGATCCATATAACAAATGACCGTTTTACTACCGGGACGTATCGTTTCTGGTAACTGTTCAATGAACTTATCAAAGCCCATGCGATTTACCAGCCCAGTTAGATGATCTTTCTCGGCTTTACCTACAAGCTTATCCATCATTTTTTGCTGGACAGACTGATCTTTACCGATCAGCGCAACGCTTATAATGTTGTTTTTTGAGTTTAGGATAGGAGCGGTGCTTATATAAAAGGAATATTTCTCCCCATTTCGTTCAGATGTAACATCCGTATAATTCAGACCAAAATCAACAAGAGTAAATTGCCTTTTTACCATCTTCAAAATTGCTTTTTTATCTTTCGTAGACAAACCTAACTCTTTCATCATATATTCAAGATTTTGACCTACCAGCTGCTCATCAGTTTTGCCAATAAATTTCTGGGTAGCAACATTGGTATATTCAACATTTAACCGCCGATCAATTCTGATAAGTGAAGAATCAGCATCCACTGCTATCTTTTTCTGCTCTCTTCTAGGTTCTTTTACAAAAGACAATTCACCCTTACGATAAGCCCTAACAGTGATTACACTTAATAACATCAAAGATAGAAACGCCAATGGGTAAGAATACTGAGATAAACCACTACTCACGTCATTTGCTGACAAGCCGTTGACATCAAACCCTGCTAAAGCGTTGTTTGCAATAGTTAAGTACAGTGTTATAAAAATGATTTTGGTATGTGAATATCGGAATGAAATCATCATGCGCCCATTTATTATTATTTTAATTCTTTATGAGTCTAACCAATGATGTACATCATATCTATTTTCACCCTACGAAAGGTATCCATTCATCCTAGAAGCTTGTCCGAGAAAGCGCAATTGAGCGCAGAAAAGACTGATAAGATA
>CAZDMX010000458.1:0-2274 GCA_964506085.1 uncultured Thiothrix sp.
GCATTAAATCCCATCAATAGTATAATCTAATCCAGACTATTTTTACCCCAAATCCCTATCAGAGGCTATTAGTGATCATGTTACCAACTTTGCCATTATCAGAAACCAAAGAGCATTCGCTGTTGCATATAGCGGCAATAAAAACAACCAGCAAAACACAACTGCGTTTAATGGGATTGGGATTAGTACCCGGCAAAAATATTGAAGTGTTGCGTAATCGTCGAGGTGATGTGGTCTTGAGTAGCGGTAACAGCAGGATTAGCTTGGGAGAATCTGTTGCGAGTAAGATTGATGTCCACGAAGTGGATGCAGTCGTCGCCGTTGCTGCTGTTGATAGAGCAGCTAGATGAAGACTAACGCCGATGATGGTAAGCAGGTAGAGCTTAAAAAGGGTCGAACAAAGATAGCTTTAATCGGCAATCCTAATGCGGGTAAAACAACTCTGTTTAATCGCATGACAGGGTCTAGTCAGCGTACTGGTAATTGGCCTGGTGTTACGGTCGAACGAAAAACAGGTAAATTTGAATATAATAATACTCAGTACGAAGTAGTTGATTTACCGGGCGTATATATGTTGGATGGTGGTGAAACATCCACCGATGAGCAGATTTCCAGACACTTTTTGCAAGAAAATCCCGATTATCTTTATATCAATATTATTGATGCAAGTACGCTCGAACGAGGTTTGTTCTTAACCTCAGAAATCCTTGAGCAAGGCGTTTCAACCATTGTGTTTTTGAATATGATGGATGTGGCAGATAAACGGGGTATGGGGATTGATATTGTACGTTTATCTGAGGAACTAGGCTGTCCTGTTATCGCGGGTTCCATGAAAAATGACACAAAATTGGAGGCCTTATGTGAGTCGGTTACAGGATATGAAGAAGGGGAGCAATCTACTTTTGATATTCAATATTCGAATGTGGTAGAAACACTCATTGAAGAAAAGCTGGATGAGGCTGGCTCCCGTGTAAAAGCCCTAGGGTTGATACGAGAAAATGCCGAACTAATTGAAAAAATTGAAGACGAGACGGGTGACGATTTAGGTTTTTTACTGGCGGATGCACGCTTTGAACATGCCAGAAATATAGCTAAACACAGTATCAAAGAACGTGGCAAGGTAAGCCGTACATTTTCAGATAAAGTTGATAAATGGGTTTTGGGTGGTTGGACTGGAGTTCCAATATTTCTGTTGTTAATGTACTTGTTATTCCTGTTTAGTATCAATCTTGGTGGTGCATTAATCGACTTTTTCGATATGAGTGTGGGGGCTTTATTAGTAGACGGAGGGAACCACTGGTTAGATCAATTAGGCGCACCTCAATGGCTTAGTACGCTGCTGGCTGATGGAGTAGGTGGTGGAGTTCAGGTCGTTGCCACTTTCATCCCCATTATTGGCGCTTTATTCTTATTTCTGACGGTACTTGAAGAATCGGGTTACATGTCCCGCGCTGCATTTGTGATGGATCGCTTTATGCGCAAGCTGGGTATTTCCGGTAAAGCGTTTGTACCATTGATCGTAGGCTTTGGGTGTAATGTACCGGGGATCATGGCGACTCGCACTCTGGATAGCCAGCGTGAACGCATTCTTACGGTGATGATGGCACCTTTTATGTCTTGCGGTGCGCGTCTTGCAGTTTATGTTTTATTTGCATCTGCCTTCTTCCCAACAGGTGGGCAAAATATAATTTTCTTGCTGTACTTAATTGGTATTTTCTTTGCCATCGCAACGGGTTATTTGTTGCGAAAAACGCTATTACGAGGTGAGGCAGATGACTTTTATCTGGAGTTACCCACTTATCAGATTCCAAGTTTAAAGAATATTTTTATTAACACCTGGAATAAACTGAAAGGCTTCGTACTAGGGGCTGGAAAGATTATCGTCATAGTAGTGATGATCATAAATGTTATGAACAGCCTAGGAACAGATGGTAGCTATGGTAATCAGGATAGTGAAAAATCTGTGTTAAGTGCGACTGCAAAGGCCGTCACACCTATTTTTCATCCAATGGGAATTAGTCAGGAGAATTGGCCTGCCACGGTAGGGATTATTACCGGATTGTTGGCGAAAGAAGTGGTGGTGGGAACGCTGGATGCCTTGTATTCGAAGATTGACCAACAACAAGCTTCTGCTATTGAGGAGGAAGCTCCTTTTAATTTGCTTGAACGGCTTCAAGAAGCTGCTGCAACGGTTCCGGCTAACCTTTTGGATGCCGTAAAAAACATTTTTGATCCATTAGGTCTAGGAGCCATACAGCAAAACACCAATCATCA
>CAZDMX010000459.1:0-2268 GCA_964506085.1 uncultured Thiothrix sp.
TTCAGCACTCTAGTCATTCTCGCTACGTTTCAACTGCGTTTTTTAGGTTAAAGCTTATTGGGTATGCTTTATAGCGATAAGGTGTTACTGGGGTCTTCCGACATCACGCCATAATAGTAACATTGATTCGGTAAACATAAGACGGTTTAGTGGATAATCGGTCATCGATTTTAAGTGTAATAAATCGGTATACAGCTTCCAGATAGATTCTGGATTTTGGGTATTAGCTATGATCTGCGCCAAGAACTTATTGGTCGCCAGATTATCATCCTTTTGCACTAGCAATATTTTAGCCACGGCATGAAGCCATTTAAGTTGCCAGTTTAATAATATATTAAGGTCGGTTTTCTCCCAGTTTTTAGCGACCTCGGTAATACTTTGACTATTCTGTAAAATAGCTATCAGGTCTTTAGCAAATTGAGTACGTGCATCCAAGAGTGTTTTATTGGCATCCAGCTGTTTTGCTAATAACGGTTTATTATCAGCAAGACTTAGCATCATCTTAGCGTCATGCTCAAGCCCTTGATGTTCAAGCCACTTTATTGCCATGTCTTCATCAGGTTTGTTCATGGAGATCATCTGGCAGCGACTGCGGATTGTCACTGGTAACTTTGTATATTGATCTGCAACCAGAATAATGACGGTTTTAGAGGGTGGTTCTTCAAGCGATTTCAGCAAGCTATTGGCTGCATTGATATTCATTTTATCAGCTGCATTGACCACGACGACGCGATAGCCGCCGTAGCTTCTGGTTAAGGTAAGAAACCCAGTTAACTCCCGAATGGCGTTGACCGGAATCTGTTGCTTTCCTTCAGGTAAGCCAACCCGTTTGAAATCAGGGTGTGCATTACTTTTTTTAACTTTGCATCCTTTACATTCGCCACAGGCATAACCTTCGCCATCCACCTGTTCACACAACAAGCTATTAGCTAGTAACTCCGCGAAATCATTTTTTCCTATACCATCAGAGCCAGTTAACAACAACGCATGAGGTAAATGATCTGCGGCTCTGGCTGTTAAAAATTTCTGCCATTGGTGTTTTTGCCAGGAATAAATGCGTGTGCTGGGTTTAGCGGGACTCGTGTGTTTAGACTCTTCGCTCATAATATTTTGCTAATGACCCGCTCAAGCTGCTGTTCAACATCAGCTAGCTCAAGGCCTGCATCAATGACCCGATAACGCTGTGGATTTTCTGCTGCCATGGTTAAATATTGCTGCCGTACTCGGTTAAAGAACTCAATATCTTCTTCTTCAAAACGATCCGTTTCACCCCGGCTACGAGCACGGCTTAAGCCAGTATTCGCATCCACATCAAAGAGTAGCGTGTAATCTGGTCTTAACTCACCTTGCACCCAGTTTTCTAATTCAGCGATACGTTGAACAGGGATGCCGCGCCCACCGCCTTGATAAGCATAACTGGCATCAGTAAAACGATCGCATAATACCCACTTGCCCGCGCTTAAAGTTGGCTCTATTACTATCCTTATATGCTCTGCCCGTGCTGCGAACATCAATAATAATTCAGTATCGTGATGCATGGCGGGGAGTTCTGTAGAAATCAATATTTCACGTATCGCTTCACCTGTCTCTGTGCCACCTGGCTCGCGAGTATGAATAACATCGGGAATTTTGGCTGCGATTAAACGCTGGATAAAAGGAATGTTGGTAGTTTTCCCCGCACCTTCAACGCCTTCTATTGTTATAAATTTTCCACGTTGCGTCATTAAATACTGCCTATTATTTTAGATCTGGAAGTAAGATAAGCATCCATATTGTTAATATTTACCTTTTAACCACCTTTTGGCAGTAAGCTTTCTAAGACGGTTTTTATAGCTATTAATCGAAACCTCATCATTTCCTTTCAATGAGCTATAAATTCCCTCAAATACAACTGCACCGATTGCATGTATTGTTTCATGTCGATTTAACCCTTGACGCATAAGCCTTGAATAAGCATCAACGGTTGGTTCTTCGTTTAGAGCCAACTGATTTTCTACAATCAAGTGTGCAGTAGCATGTATACGTTTCTTTTCATCACCTATTTCTTTTTCAAACTTATCTACATAGTCTTCAATCAGATCTAAACGAGTGGTTTCATCTAGAGCAAGCCAATTTTCTGAATTACGTGTTTTTGAAGCATTATATGATTTCATAACTATTTATTACTTTTATTTAAATTAAGATTACAGAAGATCAAGGGACATAATAAAGAACAGAAATTCCTTTATCTTCAGCACTCTAGTCATTCTCGCTACGTTTCAACTGCGT
>CAZDMX010000460.1:0-2258 GCA_964506085.1 uncultured Thiothrix sp.
GCTAAAAAGGATGTTGAACTACAGATATCATAATGTGCCAGTCCCTTCACCCTAGGAGTTGGGAGTTGTAAAAGCTATGATGGCACGCTTACGGTAGGTTGATAAGGAACTCCATTCGACAAATAGCTTGAGTTCAGCATCTCGTCGGATGGAGTTCCTTATCCGACCTACCCCTTGCAAAGACAATAATTATTCCGCCAACAATTGCTTGATTCCCTTCTCAATCGCTCTAGCATTTCTATCGCCCTGATGGGTTTCACCAAAGAACTTTCCTCGTATCACACCTTTTTTATCGACAAGATAATAAGCAGGCCAATAGCGATTGTTGAGTGCTTTCCAATAACTAAAATCATTATCCATCATCACCGGATGATGTAATTCAAATTCTTTGACCTTAGCTTCTACCTGTTTACGGTCATGTTCATGTTTGAATTCTGGCGAATGAATGCCTATTACTTGAAAATCTTTATCCGCGAACTGTTTCTCAAGCGCATTGAGCCAGGGAAATGAGCGGTAACAGTTCCAGCATTCAAAGGTCCAGAAATCTAATAGCACGACCTTGCCTTTTAAATCAGCAAGTTTAAGTGGCTTACTGTTAATCCACTCCTTTGCAGAATGATGGGTAAACTCTGGTGCGTGTTGAGCATCAGCGTTATTCCTAGATTGGTTATCCTTAACTTGACCCTCTTTAGCTTGAATTGTGATGGAGAGTAACAATAATGTAATAGCAAACAGTGGAACTGTTTTAATGAGTTTAGCTTTGAAAGACATAGTAATACCTTTTTATTTTTAACAAATCATACGGACGAATCATAGGGTTGTACGTATCATCAATGAAAAACAGATGTCACTACTCAGCGAAAGTAGTAGCTGTTATAATCCGCGCCCTACTACTAACTAAGCAGTAAATATGACCTGTGCAACAATCTGGCCTTCTTTTGTCGACAAAGAGCGACTACAAGCCAGCGCTTCCAACGACACACAAGATTTATTCATCGAAAAAGATGGCATAACTTATGTGGGCACTCATTTAATTCTTGATGTGTGGAAAGCCCATCATCTCGACGACTTGGTTCTCATAGAAAAGGCATTGCGTGATTGTGTCGATGTATCAGGAGCCACGCTATTGCATATTCACCTGCATCATTTTACACCCAATGGTGGCGTTTCTGGCGTTGCAGTATTAGCTGAATCTCATATTAGCATTCATACTTGGCCTGAACGGGATTATGCTGCGTTGGATATCTTTATGTGTGGGGAAACAGAGCCAATGAAATGCATTGAAGTGCTTAGCAAGGCTTTTGCTACTGAGGACATTGAAGTAACTACCCATTTACGAGGACAGGTAAGAACATGAAACTTCTACGCAAAATGGAGGATGATGATATCGACGCTGTTATCGCCCTTATTGACACACATGATGATGATGATGCAGCAGAGGCGGAAAGAGATTATCGTGATGTAGCGGGTTTTTACGATCAATTTGTACTGGAACAAGAAGGCAAGGTCATCGGTGTCACGGGTTATAAAACACCACCTGGTTGCGACAACACATACTGGTTATCCTGGACTTATATCCATGAAGACTATACTAACCAAGGTCTTGGTCGTAAAATTCTTACCGAGCTAATTGAGCATCTAAAAGATCAGGGTTGCAGAAAGCTGTTTATCAAAGTAAGCGATTACGAATCGGATGAAGGCGATGCTATTTATGCCGCAGCTCTACATCTTTATCAGTCGCTCGGTTTCTCTATTGATATTACCCACGAAGATTTCTATGATGTCGGTGAATCACAGATGATATTGGGAATGCGTCTAAAACCCGCTGAACCCGAAAATGACAACACCATTACAGACGAGCATATACCGGTTCAATTCAATTCGGTATATGAACTTGCAGAAACAGATGACACCTATAGTTTTGGCTGGCATGACGAAGGCGATCAACTATTCACGGTCGAAGATGTCCAGCTTGGCCTTGATAGTGCAAGAGAGGAAGAAGCACGAGCCGTTTTTCTTACTTTTCCCTCTAACTATACGGGCATCAATGAAGTATTATTGAAGGCAGGTTTTAACCAAGCAGGCGTACTCAACGATTATTATGAAGAGGGTGTTCATGAGCATCATTATTGTTATACTTTCTAGCTGCCTTAACCTAAAAAACTCAGTTGAAACGTAGCGAGAATGACTAGAGTGCTGAAGGTAAAGGAATTTCTGGAAAATTTTGGCTTTATTCGTAGTCACTCTACGGGTGAAGT
>CAZDMX010000461.1:0-2243 GCA_964506085.1 uncultured Thiothrix sp.
CCCACGTATGCAACATGCCTACCAGCGTTATCTGCAGGCATGGGAAGAAAATGGTGGTAAAACATTGATGCACTTTTATGGGATTGGTAAGCCATCAGCTAATGATTTTTTTGGCATGCTGCCTTCCTCGAAGACCCAAAACTCTGCTAAATACGACGCCATGCTTGCGTATTTGCATACCCGTTATCCTGATAAGTACAAGCATTCGCGTGCTTTAACAGATCAGGAGTTACAAGAACGAAGGGGAGATGTGCAGAAGGAATTAACCAAAGCGCAGCTAAAGCGGCATCCATCTGGCAGGACTATGAGTGAGAAATAATATAGGTTGAAGAATTCCCCCTTTCTTGGTTATATTTGGTAACCGCTGGTGGATTCTATCCATCCTGCGAATATCATCATAGGTGTGAGTATTAACAGGAAGATCAGAAGTAAAGTGGAAAAAGATTATTTAAAATATTGGGGTAAAGCTAAAAGAAATGAAGACGATCAAGGAGAGCCGTATCACCTTCTTGCCTATCATTCTTTGGATGTGGCGGCGGTGGGTTATGTCCTACTAGAAAAACAGGAGTCTTTACTTCAGCACCTTGCCAAGCTCACCGGATTAGATGAAAGTAGCTTTAAAAAGTGGGCTGTATTTTTCCTTGCACTTCACGATATAGGTAAGTTTGCAGACAGCTTTCAAAACCTCAGCCCGACATCGCTAAAAGCCTTACAGCAACGAAAAAGCAACTTACCTTATTCGGTACGTCACGATACTTTAGGGTTTTACCTTTGGACGCCAATTCTAAGAAAAGAATTTGAGATTTTGAAAATCATTCCTCCCAAAAAGGGAAAGAGATCATCAGCACATCCCATTTTAAACTGGATAGGTGCAGTGACAGGGCATCATGGAGAACCACCTAAACTCACAGTACCAGGGCTTGCGCGAGATTATTTTAACGAGCCGCAGGATTACGATGCCGTAAAAACCTATGTGCGTGATGCCTACGCATTGCTATGTAACCAAGAGCCTTTTCCTGAATGCGATAGAAACAAACTACAACTTGCTTCATGGTGGTTAGCGGGCTTTGCGGTTTTATGCGACTGGCTCGGTTCAAACAAAACACTATTCCCTTATCGCTCTGATGGAGTTATGCCACTCGCAGACTATTGGCAGCATACCAAAAAACAAGCGGCAACAGCCATTGCAGAAACTGGATTATTATCGGCAAATCTCTCCAAAACACTAAGCTTGCAGCAAATTATTAATGCTCAAACAGGTGAAGTGATTACAGCCACTCCATTGCAACAAACAGCAAGCGAAACACCTTTATCGGGTGCACCTCATTTATTTATTCTTGAGGATGTAACAGGGGCAGGTAAAACCGAAGCCGCAGTTATTTTAGCACATAGGCTGATGCAGAAAAACCATGACCCAACCCATGCCCACAACCATGCTAACGGCGTATACTTTGCACTACCGACTATGGCTACCGCTAATGCAATGTACTCACGAATGGCTACCGCATACCAGCATTTCTATACGAGTGATGGACAAAAACCCTCTCTCATATTAGCTCATGCAGCCAGCAAAATGTCGGCTGAGTTTCGTCACTCTATACTCCCCGAAGCCCCGCACCCCAAAGACAATAATGGCGATGAAACCACCACAGCAGAAGCTCACTGTAATCAGTGGCTAGCCGATAACCGCAAAAAAGCCCTACTGGCTGATATAGGCGTTGGCACGATTGATCAGGCTTTATTAGCGATACTGCCCTCCCGACATCAATCCTTACGATTGTTTGGCTTATTGAACAAAATACTGATCGTAGATGAAGTGCATGCTTACGATGCCTATATGCTAGTGCTTTTGTGTGCATTGCTTCGCGCACATGCGTCATCAGGCGGTAGTGCCATTCTGCTCTCTGCCACATTGCCAGAAAACCTGAGACAGCAACTACTCAATGCCTATGCTGAAGGACAGCAAGGTAAACACTGGCAACCGCCCGAATTGAAAAAAACGGATAAGCTCTCCTACCCATTAGTTACCTCGCTCAACCAGCAAACCCTGCAAGAAACAGTCATTGACACCAGAGAAAGCGTGAAACGCACCGTCAATATCAAGCTGCTCCATCATAAAAAGGCAGTAGAAAAGCTACTACAACAAACCGTAGATAAGGAACAATGTGCTTGCTGGATTCGCAATACCGTAGTCGATGCACGAGCATCCTACGAGTGGTTAAAGAAAAAACACCCTGATTGGA
>CAZDMX010000462.1:0-2226 GCA_964506085.1 uncultured Thiothrix sp.
CCTCATACCACTGTAAAGAACGTGCAAGAGGTCTACGCTGAAGACGAGAAACCTCACCAAAGTCACCTGAAGAAGCATCCGACAACTTATCATGAAGTGACTCGATAAAAGAATCACTTCCCAGATACACCTGATATTTAAGATCACCCCATAAAGAAGGCAAACCAATACCCGCTCGAACGAAATCAACATACATAGCAACAGCACGTTTACGATTAGAAGCAAAACAAGCAAGCAATGCATCCGTTACAAGCCAGTCGGGAACCGCAGATTTACCCAACATGGCAGGATAACTACTCCAAGGATAATCCAGCAAATCAGAAACCATCTGAGCACGAATAGGATTCAGGACAACATAACGAGATAGTTCAAGCAAATAACTATCTTTATCCACAAGAATAGCCTTATAACGCCCTTGAAAAACATGCCCTACTCGCTGATGCCTACGATTACTCTTCTGAGTATAAACACCATTCAACTGACGCATCCCTTGAGAAAGATTAGCCTCAGCCGTCTCAATCAAAACATGATAATGGTTATCCATAAGGCACCCTGCATGACAACGCCAGTTAAAGCGGGAACAAACTTGAGAAAAAACATCAAGCCAGACTAGGCGGTATTTATCATCATGATAAATAGCCTCACGTTGGTCACCGCGAGAAGTAACATGATAAACAGCACCTGCGTATTAAATTCGTAAAGGTCTTGCCATGACTGGAGATTATCTGTAATAAATGCTGGATTGCAAGACCTGCCCCCTGTCTGTGTTTATTTCTCTCTGGAGTGTTAGCTTTTTTAAAAAAAAGTAGTTTATACTGTAAATATAGACTTAAGCCTAGGATTGAAAAAATGACTACCACTGAGTTAATATATAAAAAAGCACAAACACTAGATGAATTTAGGTTACAGGAACTAAGTGACTTTTTGGACTTTCTCCTGCAAAAAAAATCAAAGCAAACAAAAGAAGAATCTCTTTTCCCGAACACTAGATTAGAGTCTCCCGATGCCGACTCACCCTACATAGGAAAGTCACTGTCGATTGAAGATATGGATAATGCAGTAAGTTATGAAGCTGGACAGCATAAATGATTGCTGTTGACACTAATATACTTGTTCGTTATGCAATTAAGGATGATAAACAGCAGACAAAACTAGCAACAAGTTTTCTTAATGAGAATGATTGTTTCTTTTCCAAAACAGTACTCTTGGAAGTTGTTTGGGTTTTGAGCTCCAAGACTGGGTACAATCTATCACCTGATATCGTAGTAGAAAGAATAAAGCACATTATCGGTTTACCAAATATAACAACAGAAAATGAGCAGCACTTTTCTCAGGCATTGGCTTGGTATCTAGCAGGTATGGATTTTGCTGATGCACTTCATTTTATAGGCAGTGATAGTTTATTTGGCTTTGCAACATTGGATAAAAGAATGGTGAAGAAAGTTAATGAAATTGGAATTAAGCAAAGTCTCATGTATTTAAAATAGCATTAAATTAATTCAATTCAATGGTAAGTCGGGTAGTAAAAGCATTTGAACCTGCTGCCTGATTTTTCTTTGCTGGAGAATGTAATAACAGAGATGGAGTCAATGATGGGTGGCACAAAGAACTAATTAAGTAATTTACACCAATAACTCAACTACCTGAAGTTTCCCCGTTTTTAAAGAGTTGCATGGCTTGTAGCTTAAGGACTGGTATTTAAAGCGGGTTTGCACAAAAACGGGGGAAACCTATTAAAATACCCCTATATGCCTGTCTACCCCCATAAAAATGGGGAAACTACAGTAAATACCTATTCCCCGATTTCATCGCAAAGACCTTTTGCAGCACTAGACTAAAGCAACTGCTCCACACGATTTCAAGACCTGACCCCGTTTTTTGTTGATAAGCGCTTGGTACTAACTATTTTCTGGGGCAATAATATTGCCTGGACAGGTTCAGTATGAACTATTGTCTAGATCCATATGGCTGACTGGTGCAGATTGATTCTGACATCGCCGAAGAAATATTAGGCACATATTTGTGTTCTTTATTATTACTATTACAACTCCCTATTTTATAGCTAAAATTAGCTGTAAAAGTTAACAGTTGCCTATTGACTAAGAACTGCTAATGGCAGACCCTTATCCTTCTTCTTTGGTTTTCTTCGAGCTTGGGCTACAATGTGGCTCATAACTAAACTTAAGGAGATGATCATGTCAGCCAATGCTGTTGTTCGCGCTCGTA
>CAZDMX010000463.1:0-2213 GCA_964506085.1 uncultured Thiothrix sp.
TCTTCAGCACTCTAGTCATTCTCGCTACGTTTCAACTGAGTTTTTTAGGTTCAATGTTAATTTTATCGTACAGTGGTTAACCAGTTTAAGTTCAGCACCTTGTCGGATGGCGTTCCTTATCCGACCTACCTGAAACAGAGGTGGAATCCTATTTCGGGACCGCAAGTCACTAGCAACGCTTATTCATCCTTTTCTAGTTGCTTAAGCTTAATTTCTATTTCCGCCTGTGCACGCAACGCTTTTAATGTGGCTAGCTGAACTCTATTACCAATATATGAAGAGAACTGAGAAGCACTAGCCTCATCAACTTTACCGTCGCCATTGTTAATTGCTGTCAAAGCAATAATAGAAAAATCACCCGCTGGACTATCAACACTTGAAAATTGAGTTTTACCAGACTTAGGCATGGTTAGCTGGAAAGATTTTTGAACAATATACGCGGGGACATTACTCTCATTGCGACCAATAGCTGTGTGTTTCTCAACAGCTGTAGATGTCTCTCCAAGAGCATCCCAACTGCCACTAGTTTTAACTGAAGCCAGAAGCGCCTTGCCTTTTTCTTTAACCTGTTTCGTTCCCAGCTCTTGCTTAAGTCTGCCTTCAATAACCATGCGCACATCAGCCAAAGGTTTCAATTGGGGTTGTTTATGTGAAGCTACCCTTAATACAACCGCTTGAGAGCCTGACAATTCAATAACGGCAGAGTTTATTCCCTGAGTAAGAACCTCTGGGCTAAATGCTGCACTAATAACATTTGGATTATTAATTAGACCTGTTCCAGAACCGCCTTTACGGCTAAAGAACTCCGTTGTTTTTATCTCGGCATCAACTGTCGAGGCAGAAGGCTCAAGGCTACCATCATTTTCGAACGAAGTAGTACGCAGTCTATCAAAGAGGTCTTCATAGAGTTTTGATGATTCCTCATTTCGGTATTCCTTTTCTATTTCAACCTTTGCTTGTTCAAATGATTTCTGTTTGGCAGGGGTAACAGCAATCACTTTAATAATTTCATAACCCACTGGGGTTTTTACCGGCTTAATAACCTCACCAGGGTTGGCTGAAAAAACGGCTTGTTCAATAATCTGCATGATCGGATTTTGCGAACCACTCTCTAAAAAACCTATGGATTCTGCAGATTCAAAAAAGAGTGTTTCATCGCCAGCTGTTGAAACAATTTCTTCGAAACTTTTTGTACCTGAAGTAATCTGTGAATAAATTGCATCGGCTTTAGCTTTAGCTTTCTCATCATTCTGCTGTTCGGTAATACCGACCTTAATATGGCTCATTTTAAAGGTAGCATTCTCAGTATAACGGTCAGCATTCTCAGTATAGTAAGCCTGTAGAAGCTCGTCAGTGACCTCAACTGATTCACTAATATCCTTCTTATTTAATTCAACATAGGCAATTTTAACAAATTCATCCGTTTGAAACAGATGCGGGTTTTTCTCATAATCAGCTTGAATCATCTCATCGCTTATAGTGATATCTTTGACAACATCCTCAACTTTCAAAGTATAGACTTCAATATCACGTTTCTGATCACTGAGCGCCTGATAGTGCTGCATTGCAGTTTCAGGGAGAAAGGCTGTATCTGCAATGGCATTACGGAACTGATCATTAGAAAGTGAAATTCTAAGTTGCTGCTCAAAAGATGCCTCACTGCGACCTTGTGAAGCCATTATTTTACGGTACGTCTCTCTATCGAAAACACCATCCTTTTGGAACTGTGGAATGGTTTTGATAAGATCATAAACTTCCCGTGTACTGGCACGATAATCATGTTTATTGGCATGCTGCTCCAGTAAAGTCTGATTAATGACGTTTTCCAAAGCAGACTTTCTCATTGTTTTTTCATCAAAGCCCGGAGGTAGTTTACCGAACATAGACGTTATACGTTGACGCTGTTGGTTAACCTCATTTTGAACTGCTCGCAATTCGATATCCTGGCCGTTCACGACAGCTACTATATTTTTAGTACTGCCACCAATATATTCTTGTATACCCCATAGCGCAAAAGGCACACTAATTAGAAGCACGATGGCATAAGCTACCCATCCCTTGGCGTTATCATGTATTGATTGAAGCATAGTTATGTATTTAAGAGTCAGAGATTAGAAGAAAGGCAGCCATAATACAGAATGCCTAATGCTTAAGGAAGCTCTGATTGAGTCTACCCATAATTCCTGAGAAATAGGGTTTGTCAGTTTCTTGAT
>CAZDMX010000464.1:0-1425 GCA_964506085.1 uncultured Thiothrix sp.
GGTACATCCACCCTCACTGCTACTTGAATAGGCCCTGTGTAAATGCCGCATTCAAGACTGAGTTGAATATTATCTCGTGTGCCTGGGACTCCCTCGTTATTAGCACTTCCCGGTGTTGGTAAGGTGAAATAGACGTTGCTACCAGCAGGATTTAAACCATAGGATATATCGTCTTCTTGTGACGGGAAGGTGGGTGCAAATTCCGATGCCAAACTGCCATCACCTCTTCGCAAGGCAAGATATTCTCCACCCTTGCCTAGTTTGAAATTGGTATGTAATTCAGCCCCTGTAGTAATATCCTTACCACTTGCGAAAACCACCATGTACTCACCCGCTGGAATTGTCGTACCTGTGAAGCACCATTTACTAGCGACGGCTTCATCATCACTTAAACACCACCCAGTTAGATCAACTGGTGATGAATCTGCATTGTATAATTCAATCCAATCGGGAAATTTTTCAAACTGATCTGCCAATGTCAGAGAATTTGCAGCCATAAATTCATTGATTATCACAGATGTCTGCGCAGAACCTACTTGTAAAACGACACTCAGTTGGGCACTTACATAATTATTAGCTGTGGCGGTTACTACTCCTGTATAAGTGCCATCAGCAAGCCCGTCGGGATCGATATTCAAGTCGATCAAGTCCGCTGTCAAACCATTCTCGCCTATTGCTGTAGTAGCTTGTAGCCACGCAGCGTCAACGCTTAATGTATAACCTATATCACTACCGTCTTGAGCCGCTAAAGACACTTGCTGATTAAGACTATCCGTTTCTGCATTCACATTAATTTGTTGACTAGAAAACTGTAGAATACTAATCAACCCCACATCATTATTCGCGGCATTCGGAGTGGGTGTTATAAAGAATCGAATATCACCTACATTATTGATTCCAAAGGATAGATCAGCAACCTGCTGAGGAAACATGGAAGCATATTCATAGGCAATACTGCCATCAGGTCGAACCAAACCTAGATATTCGCCATTCTTACTTAATGAAAAATTAGTATGTAGTTCATTAGCTGGGTCAATTCGATTCTTTTTACTGGCAAATAGAACTAGATACTCACCCGCTGGCAGATTCATGCTTGGGAAACACCACTTATCTGGAGTTGTCGCATCATCCGTTAAACACCAATTGAGCATGTTCACATCAACAGAATCTGCATTGTAAATTTCAATCCAGTCTGAAGGGGTATTATCTTCATCTAGCAAACCTATTTTGTTGTTTGCTAAAAACTCGTTAATGACAAGATTCGAAGTATCTGGATCAATGACAGCTGGCGTAACTATAATTGTTATCATTTCCTCTACCGCTGCATTAACGCCATCAGTAACCTGAATGGTTATGTCTGTGCTACCGACATCTCCCACTTCCGGAGCCAAGGTTAAAGTGGCTGTATTGTTACCACTGTTATTA
>CAZDMX010000464.1:1466-2213 GCA_964506085.1 uncultured Thiothrix sp.
CGCGATCTGTATCAGTAGCTGTGATAGTAATGTTTTTGCTGCTGCCTTCTGCTAGCGACTGATTACCAACGATATTTAGAACAGGGGGTTGATTAGTTTCACCTCCAATAGCAGGGGCAAAAGCTATCACCGAGAGTGATGCTCTGTTCATTGAACTAGCGTCCCATTGTTGAGTATAGCTTCCTGCGATTGTTGTCTGACGCGTACTTCCCAACCCCTGACTACTTGATGCACTTGAGTTCCAATGAAGGGTTTGATCCTCTGCTGGCTGTAATGAGGGTGATGCATGGCCTCCACCGATCACATCTACAATAAGAGCATTTGGACTTTGCGTTGTAATATTGGTGCTAATAGTATCCGGTGATGCCAATGCTTGTGTTGCTACGGCTTCAGGGGAGTTTTGTAATACACCACTGAGTTGTAGTGCTCCTGCATTGATGTTACTGCCATCATGCTGAATTTGTATGTTATGACTACCTATTACTGGAAGCTCGCTCTCTAACAAATAAAACAACTCGGTGCTGATACTATAACTTCCTGTCTGCTTGAAAGTATAGCTATCCGGCACAGCCTGCATCAGTTTATTTCCGTAGCTGATGTTACTAACTCGACCAATAAGATCTTGTGCTTCTATAGAAACACCGACTACTACTACACGGTTACTTCCGGCTACTAACTGATGGGTGACATCAAGAGGTGTTGATCCACCCGATCCCGCGCTGCTAGTTTCTATGATAATAGGTTTTG
>CAZDMX010000465.1:0-2212 GCA_964506085.1 uncultured Thiothrix sp.
GCGTACCATGGCGTTTTCTGTCACGATTACAGATAACTCTGCACAGTTTTCAACGCAACTGGGTGAATGCGAAGTGGCTTGGGCAACATTGCAATAGTATTTGATAGCTACTGCGCAAATGAGTCATATTTTTTCATATATTGAGCTGCTATAGCAGGGTCATTTTTACGTTCATAAATTTTAGAGAGTATAAAATATGACCAGCTATGATTAGGATTAATCTCAATTGCTCTTTCACAATAGGGTATACCCTCATCGTAACGATGAATGTTAAATAATGCGTTGCAGTAGTTGGCGACAGTTTTTTCTGTGTCCGGGTCTAGCTCATAGGTTAATTTGTAATAGGGGAAGGAGGCGAACCAGTCTCCTTTTCTTGCGTATTGCCAGCCCACATAATCAGCAGCGTAAAATGTGTCTTTGTCGTTAGTGTGATCGGGCAATAAATCTAAATATAGGCGATAGTATTGGTTGGCTTTATCATCGTAGCGTTCTTTTCTTAGAAACTTAGCGAAGGAAAAGATTTTGTCTGTGCCAAGGAATGCAGCATCAGCCTGTATTGCTCGTTCATGATATTCTATCGCCAATTCTATTCTGCCGCTTTTTCTGGCGGTCCATGCATATTCGTACAGGCCTTCCGTGTAATTCGGATAAGCTTTAAATGCTTTTTTCAATCCTTGCGAGTATTCCGTCCAAATTGAATCATTCTCAAAGTAGTGGTAAAAATGTTTCCAGAATGTGTCTTTATCTTGCTCAGAGTCCGTTGACTCTTTATCTAATGCGGCTTTTTTTCTCGCTATCCATCCTGCTTTATGCCTATGTGCTTGACTGATTAGTCGTGTAAAGACAGGGGGCTTTTTTTCTGCATAATGTCTGGCATAGCCGAACATAAGCTTTTCTGAGCCACCCCATTTCGGTTGCAGTGAGTGTAAAAATGAGCTGGCAATGCGGTATGAATTTGGAACTTGCTCTAATGCACTCTGCAGGGTGTCGAACTCGTCGCGATGGTTACCACTGCGTTGACGTTCGATTGCGATGAGTTGCATCCAGGCGAAATCATTACTTGGATCAATTTCCAAGGCTTTTTTTATATCAATTTCAGCAAGTTCCAGATATTGATTAAACACATCAAAGCTATGCTCAGGTGTTTCCCGGGAAAACTTTTTACCACGCGCCTGCCATGCCAGGTCATAGTAAATTTGCCCTCTAAAGCTATGTGAGTAGGTGCTATCTGGTGAATGTTCAACCCAATCGTTAGCGCGGTGAACCTCGATTTCAAAAATTGCTTTTTCAGGGTCATCTTTTAATTGTTTGATATAGAAATCAATCCAGGAACGTAGATCCCATGGCGTGTATCCATTTTTACGTTCTGACTCAATAAATGACTCTACTTTTTTAAATTCCCCAGCCAAAAAAGACTGTTTTATCTTAGAAGCCTTATTTGTTGCAATAACGTAGGCAGTTACTGGTGGATTCTTGACGAGTTGGGGTAATGGTTGAGCAGCCACCTTTTCCAAAAATGGCAATGGACTCGACTTGTTTTCAGCAGAGTTTCTGTCCCAAACAAACCACATTATCATCAACAAAGACGCTAGAAAGAGTAGCTGCCATACCGTTTTTGACATCGATGTATTGTTCTTCATTATTCTTTAGTTCTTCACTATTTTGTTTTATTGAAAGTGTTGACCAGGCTATTGTAGTATTGAGTATGTCTAAAGCAAATAGAAGCTGAAATTTTGCGTTTATTTTAAGCGCTTTATGGTGCTTCCTCGCGGGCTAAGTACATTATTTCGGTATAATTTCTGTAAACTTTACTATTGGCTTAGTGAAAGAATACAGCCTGTTTGAGCCGATATTTGGCGAGAAGGTTGAATGATTGCTAGGTTATACTTAAGTTAAGGATCATTATCAGAAGAAGATGCGTTATGAAAAAACAATCATGGGTTTTTAGTGTGATGATGGTATGTTGCCTGGTCTTACCTGTTGCTCATGCGTCCGACAGGCTGAGTTACTCATCGAATTATCATTACGATGGGCTTTTTATTGAGCCTGGGTCAGGTGAGGCAATGGTGCTGGATGCTCTTGTGTTTAGACCTATTGGTTTGGTCACTACCGTGATTGGTGGCGCAATATTTGTGATATCACTGCCGTTTAGCGCATTGGGTGGCAATGTCGGTGAGGCAGCAGATAAGCTCATCGTTGAGCCTATCGACTA
>CAZDMX010000466.1:0-2205 GCA_964506085.1 uncultured Thiothrix sp.
AATCAAAGTTAACATGCCAAATCAAATATAAATACTGTTCAACCTAAAAAACGCAATTGAATCACAGAAGTCCATGCAAGCTACTAATGCGCCATGCAAATTATTCAGAAAGAACTGTCTGTATCCATTTGCCGATATCGGTTATTTCTTCCATGCATACGCTATGCTCCATGACATAGGTTTTGTAGTAAACGCTATAACCAAGCTCAATCAATTTTGTCTTAGCCATTTGCCCCAATACCTCAGGAACGACTGGATCAGCCATGCCATGTCCGATAAAAATAGGAATATTACTGTTTTCGGCTGCTGGCTGTATTACTGCATGTGTAGCGAAATAGGTAGATAATGCAAGCATTCCTGCCAGCGGCTTTTTATACGTCAATGCACATTGATAGGCCACTGCACCACCCTGAGAGAAACCTGCAATGATGATTCGCTGGCTATCAACGCCGCGTTCTATCTCTCTGTCAATTAACTGAGCGATAGCATCAGAAGAGACCATTAACTGCTCTACGTCGACTTCACGATCAATAGACATCTCAAGAATATCGTACCAGGCAGGCATCACAGAACCATTGTTAATAGTCACTGGCATACTGGGTGCATGAGGGAAGATAAATCGAACGGGCAAGTCCTCCGGCAATTTCAAATCAGGAATGATCGGTGCAAAATCGTTGCCATCTGCGCCTAGGCCATGAAGCCAGATAATACTGGCTGTTGCTTGCGTTGCAGGTTCTATTTCTAAACTAGGTAAATAAGTCATTTTTTTATTTTAAACGGAACAGCTATTGAGTTAAAGCTTAATCCTAAAATCCTTTAGATTCAGTGCTAAAGTCATTCGCAGTGGTTTTAACTGAGTTTTTTAGGTTAATCTATTCCAACTCCAGTTTAGTTCTCATTTCATCAAACTGAGTGCGCTCTTTTTCTTCCACTTCAGGATATTGTGGGTCAAGTGATTGCAATGTTTTTACAATAATTTTAGCAACTATCATACGCATATATTTTTTGTTATCCGCAGGTATGGCATGCCATGGCGCATAGGATGTTGATGTGGCTCTAATCATCTCCTCATATGCATGCATGTAATCATTCCAATAGCCTCGTTCGGTTATATCAGCCGAGGAAAATTTCCAATGTTTATGAGACTCATCAAGACGCGATAAGAATCTACGTTTCTGTTCATCTTTGGATACATTTAACCAGAATTTTAAAATAATAGTGCCGTTAACAGCCATGTGTTTTTCAAGTGCATTAATGGATTCAAACCGCTGTGCCCATAGGTCATTCAAATCATTGGGCAACTCAGGTAAGCGCTGATAGTTTAGGTATTCTGGATGTACACGTACTACTAATGTTTCCTCATAATAACTACGATTAAATATACCAATACGCCCTCTTTGTGGCATTGATTTTGTAGTACGCCATAAGAAATCATGGTCCAATTCTAAAGAGCTTGGCTTTTTAAAAGAATAAACTTCACACCCCGCAGGATTAACTCCCTTCATCACGGCTCTAATCGTACTATCTTTTCCAGCAGCATCCATTGCTTGAAAAATAAGTAGCACGGAACGTTTATCTTCTGCGTACAGTTTATGTTGAAGATCTCCCAGCAACTTTCGATATTTGTTTAATTTAGCTTTTAAAAGATCATTAGAAAGGTTTTCTACATCTGGAGTAGTTAAAGATTTAGCTAGATCAAATGAACTATTTTGATCTATCAAGTAAGGTGATTTTTTTATCATAATATTCCTTAAGTTATTTTCTATTTTTCATAACCTGCTTATAAATAAAATAAACGCTTCTAAACTACATGAGGATTACTAGGGGCATAGCTTATAGAATAAATATAACCGTTTATCTGATGGGAAGGAAAAATAAAACATATTAAAATACATTTCCTATACATGACTTATAGTATTTATTATATACTATATCTTCGATTTTTAATGAGCGGAATACGAAAATGGCAAAAGCAAAGAAAGTAAACTTAGACAAACTAAGTATAAAAGAACTGAGTGCAGTTCTACAAGAAGCAGAAAAGCAAATTGAATCGCGTAAAAAAACTGAACTCAAAACGATTCGAAAGCAGGTGAAAGAACTTATAAAAGAGAATGGATATACACCTGCTGATATTTTTCCTGCTTTAAAAGCAAACGTAAAACCAACTGTTAAAGTGGCTCCAAAATACAGAAACCCCAAGAATGC
>CAZDMX010000467.1:0-2194 GCA_964506085.1 uncultured Thiothrix sp.
GAACTTGCCACCAAGGTTTTTGATAAATTTAACTTAATCATGTTATTTCCTCCAATAGGTTATGGTTGAATAACCCTTATCGGACATTAACCTTGGCAATAGATAGTCCGAATGGACTAAATTAGGGGCTGTATTATTGTCCGATGCAGAGCGTCCAAGCTAGGCCCATATGAATATAATCTATCTTATTGTTGCCATGCTGCCAGCGTGGCAATGCATACGTGAGCCAAGTGCATAGTGCAGTATAGATTGCCGCAAAGGATCGTGGCAGTTTCCACGTAATATTTCATTACTCATAATGCGTCCACATACGAATAATTTTTACTCTTTTTTCTTCCTCATGCACTTGATACACAAGACGGTGCTGGATATTGATTCTTCTTGAGTAAGCCCCTGCAAGGTCACCTACTAGTTTTTCATATGGCGGGGGATTTTGGAAAGGGTTTTCTTGTACTACTTCTATTAGTTTTCTGGCCTTACTTTTAAGACCAGACTGACTTACTTTTTTGGCATCTTTTTGGGCTTGTTTTGTATAGATTAGCTGCCAACTCACCAATCAATTTCCTTTGAACATTGAGCGATATCCTCTTCAAGCCCTGCTTTAATAGATTCACGCATACCGGGGACTGACAACAAATAAAGTGTCTCATTTATTGCCTTCCAATCACTTTCTGAGATGAGAACAGCATTATTTCTTTTCCCAGTAATAACAATGGGTTGGTGAGACTCTGCTGTCTCATCAATAAGATTATAAAGGTCTGATCTTGCGTCTGTCGCTTTTAAAATTGCCATTTTGCACCTCCAATACACCTATATCGTACGTTTTTCCGTACGCTTGAGCAAGGCATTTTGTGAAATATAACAAGGGTATAACACTAACACATGTTCTCATTGCCACGGTCTGCGTGGCAATGTATACGACGCTAACAGCAAGTCAGCTATGACTTGGCACGCAGGAGCATACAAACCAGAAAAAAGCGATCAAGGTCACTATTCAGGGCGAGGAAATTTTTCCTGTTTCCATGCACTTGGTGACGCGGAGCGTCTTGGTATGCATTACCACGCTGGAGCGTGGCAACGATAGCATTACAACCCCAGCTCGCTGTGCGAACCAAGGCGAACGAGTTGTAATGCCTTGTCATTGAGTTGGCGATAAATGAGCACCAAGTCAGGTTTAATATGACAATCCCGGTGATCTTTCCAGTCCCCGGTTAAGCTATGATCCCAGTGCTTTTCAGCAAGCGGCTGATTATTGATTAAGGCTTCCAGCACATCAGTCAATGCAGCTTGCAGTATCGTACGATGCTGGCCTTTGGCTTCTCGTTTGTAATCACGTTTGAATTGACGGGTTCGTTCAATCCTCACCATTCAAGTCAGCCATAAGATCATCGGTACTATTGAAGGACGCCAGTTTTCCACGGCGAGCCTCTTTCATCGCCTGAATCGTTTTCTCATTGGGAATTAATGGTTCAAAAGGCAGCGCTTTTTCTCTGGCAATACGGGTCAACATCATCCTGAAAGCATCGGATACGGTTAGACCCATTGTGGCCAACACGGTGGCGGCCTCTTCTTTGATGTGCTCATCGATACGAGCGCGTACTACTGCATTGGCAGGCATGATTGAATCTCCTGATATGAGGCTACATTGTAGCCCATTTAGCAGAAAGATACAATACTAGCCCGGATAATTCATCCGGGTACGCGAGATTATCGCGCAGGTAGTGATTTTGCAGTCGATTTTCTGATTGAGTACCGTACTGGTGACTACGGTCGATTGAAGAAAATCTACTGCGAAATCAAGGATCAAGCGAGAAATCGTGTTATTCATGAATTATCCGGGCTAGGTTGCCTATCGCAGGTTCGCTCAAGCTTGAGCACTATTTCAAGGAAGAAGATGAGGCCAGACTTACGCATCCCCACGCAGAGCGTGGGAACGATAGTATGGATTGCCACGGAGGATCGTGTGAACCAGAAATAAGTCCGACAGACTCCTGGTCAACGGGTTTTCTTCTAATGGTCGATACTCCCCACAAGCCGTATTAATTCTGCCTGCCTGCTGACACCGGTTTTGTCAAAACATGAACGTAATTGTGCTCTCAAGGTATTTTTACTTCGGCACTGCTTTTTAGCTATTTCATCCAGTGTTAAACCCTGACACAGCGATAATGTCAAGCACGCCTCACGGTGCGTTAAA
>CAZDMX010000468.1:0-2191 GCA_964506085.1 uncultured Thiothrix sp.
TGCTATTAATTGTCCCAACGTATTTACATTCACTTTTAGAAGTTAAGGTCCGTAAGTTATTTATCCTGAGTCCTAAGTAACTCGTCGCGAAGATTTGATTAAAGCTTTACTACAAATACTTTTCAATAATCGGGGTCAGAATAATCGAGTGGAATTGGGGTCAAGTGGAATGGGGGCAGAGTAAAATTAATCTGGGTGTGATAAGACTTAAAATCAGCCGAGTAGATCTTGTCTATCCTACTTCATTTAGCCCCTCAACTCTCCGCCTCAGCAACACCCCCCGCCAACTTTTCCCACGCATCCAAACCACCCTCCCACCCTAAATTGCCAGCCAAGCTTTCAAGCGCATCTAAAATCTGTGCCAAGTTCATGGGTTTGGCAATTTGGTAGACGTTTACCCATGCTGCCATTGCCTCCTGCATTGCTTCATTTTGCAGATGAATATGCCCGATATTAAACAAAGTAGCGCATAAACCTGCGTTATCGCCGATCTCCTGTGTAATGATGAGGGATTGATTTAAGAATTTGAGAGCGGTTTCATAGTCGCCTCTGGCATCATAGATTTGGGAGATATGCCGGGTATGGCAAGCTGTACCAGCAATAACTGCTGTGCCAATGTATCTATCAGTTTACTCTGGTCGGCAAATAGCTTCGGTAAAACGTTCTTGCATAAAGCGTTCTTCAGGACGAACAGGGCGCGTTTTTAGCGGAACATTGGATTCGTTCATGGTTTTACTCAGTGGGGAAAGTGCTGATACAGGGTAATATTTATTGAAATAGTCTATAACCTATAAGCAAATATACGCCGTTAATCTGTATAAATATACCTTTCGGACTGTACGGATAGTTATGACAGTAGTTTCAACTGCGTTTTTTAGGATAAAGCAGAGCGATAATTGTTTCCAGCAGTTGAGGGTTCTGACACGGTAATAACCTTGATGCCGCTCCATTGCTTTATCAAATAGTAGTTTGAAAATTCTGTAAAAAATTATCGATAACAGTGCTACTATTCTTTGTAGCTTGAGCCTTGGATAGGGTTAATATGCTGCTCGTAAACTCATATTTAACCTATCTGACAGACTCATGTGTTTTATTGGTTACTTGATATTCTTAACCGGAACTAGTGAAGGAGTAATATAAATGATAAAGAAAGTTGTTTTTACTGTGGGTTTGGTCAGCTTATTAAGCTTGGCTGCGTGTACACAAGAAACCCAGAATAAGTTCGGCAGAGGTATTCAAAACTGGACGGGCACTAGTGGTATTTTGGAAGTTTATGCTGGGGATAAGCTAGTGAAAAAATTCTTACAGATAGACAAGCTTTCTACTGCTTCCGGTACTTCTAATGGAGCCGATCGCCCTTATCGGTATGGGTACGGTATTTATGATACTAATTTAAATGGTATTGCTGATAAAGGTGAGAAGAAGGTTTACTTCGAATTTAGTGATTACTCAACTTCTTATATTTTCTATGATAACCCTAACTAATCTGAAATAGTGATGAGAAAAAGTTACCTGATTACCCATGAAACTCAGCCATAGTTAGATCATGTCTTAAAGGGCAAGATAAACTTGCAGTAAAACCGTAGGTTGGGGTGACGCGAGGAACCCCAACAATATCAAAGCATCGTGTTGGGGTTCGTCCCTCACCCACAACCTACTGATTTTATAGATTATTAGTAAATGTGGCTGGGCTATGTACTTAATCAGGAAAAGTTAAGTAATAAAAGGGCATCTAATAGATGCCCATTTTATTTGACCCGTTGTTAAACCAAGGGTTAATTCTAGGAATTATTTTACTTGTGACACCATATAGTCAACAGCAGCTTTTACTTCATCGTCAGATAAACTAAATTTCCCACCCTTTGGAGGCATCATTCCTGTAGCCCCTTGAAAGCCTTTAATGGCAGAGGTGTAAAGCGCCTCGTTGCCTTTAGCAATACGTTCTTTCCAGACCGCAACATCTCCTGTTTTTGGTGAGCCTGCAACCCCTATTTCATGACAGGTAAAACAGGCTTCTTTGTAAACATTCTCACCTGAGATTGCAGGTTTCTGCTCTGTTGTTGCTTGAGTTGTAGCCGCAGCCGTAGCAGCAGAGTCAACTTGCTTGGCTTCAGGTTCTTCAGCCTTCTGTTCTGCTTCGGTTTTTGTTACTTTTGCTGAGTTAGTGTTTTCTGCTGCTTTGGGTGCAGGA
>CAZDMX010000469.1:0-2170 GCA_964506085.1 uncultured Thiothrix sp.
CCTTAGATTCAGTGCTATAGACATTCGCAGTAGTTTCAACTGAGTTTTTTAGGTTGAACATCCCTAGCCTATAATACCTTGTTCATAAAGGTTAAACTGTGAAAATATTATTAAAAGCACTCGGTTGCCGTCTAAATGAAGCTGAACTAGAGCAATGGGCAAGAGAATTTAGTAGCTGTGGTCATCACATTGTTACGGATACCGATGAGGCAGATATAGTCATCCTCAATTCTTGTGCTGTCA
Source organism: uncultured Thiothrix sp. (assembly GCA_964506085.1). Lineage (GTDB taxonomy): Bacteria > Pseudomonadota > Gammaproteobacteria > Thiotrichales > Thiotrichaceae > HyVt-477. The sequence continues at coordinate 244 of CAZDMX010000469.1, forward strand.
CCAGTGATGCTGGAAAAAAATCACGTCAGCTTCTCAATCGTTTATATCGCTCTAATCCTAAAGCCCATCTTGTCGTCACAGGTTGCTATGCATCGCTTAATCTTGAAGATACAGCGCATACTCTGGGTGTTGATTTAGTCATACCTAATTCAGATAAAGATAATCTCCCAAAGCAGGTGCTTGAAAAGTTTTCAGTTAGAACCATGCCTTTAATGGCAATGGAGCCTGGTGAAACATCACTTTTTCTTCGAGGGCGCAATAGAGCTTTTATTAAAATCCAGGACGGTTGTCGTTACCGTTGTACTTATTGCATTGTCACTATCGCCAGGGGTGATGAACGAAGTCGGTCGGAACAGGATATTATTGCTGAAATTAATGATTTTCATGAACAGGGGATACAAGAGATTGTGTTAACAGGTGTTCATGTGGGTGGTTATGGTAGTGACTTATCGAGTTCTCTTTCGAAACTGGTTAAGTCTATCCTTGCGAACACAGATATTCCACGAGTACGTTTTGCATCGGTAGAGCCATGGGATTTGCCGGAAGACTTTTTTGAGTTGTTTACTAATCCGCGTTTAATGCCACATATGCATTTGCCTATTCAAAGTGGCGTTGATTCAGTGTTACGCCGTATGTCCAGACGTTGCAAAACAGAAGAATTTAAGAGCTTGGTTGAACAGGCTCGTCACAGCATCTCAGGGTTTAATGTAACAACGGACATTATTGTTGGCTTTCCAGGTGAAACAGAAGCAGAGTGGGACAGCACTATGGAATACATAGAGTCAGTAGGTTTTGGACATCTGCATGTTTTCTCTTACTCTGCTCGTGAAGGCACTAAAGCCGCTGGTCTGTCAAACCCGATACCAAATACAATAAAAAAACAGCGTAGCCTTAATATGAGACAGTTGGGCGATAGAATGAAAGCTGAATTTTATGCGGGTTTGGTCGGAGCAGAGGCTAATGTCTTGTGGGAAACAGGCAAGCTTAATGAGAATAGGGAGCTTGTTTTTCATGGATATACCCCAAACTACGTAAAAGTACAGACTATCGTTGCTAATGGTGTTGATTCTAAAAATAGTTTAGAAAATAAAATAACCCCTGTTCAGATTGAGCAGTTCAAACCTGATAACTCGGTGGTGTGTTGCTCAGTACTCTAATAAATACAGTTCTGCTCTAGAAGGATGTAATGAAATGTCTAAAATATTAATACCGTTACTGATAACTCTGATGTTGACGGCTTGTGGAGAAAAAACACAAACACCTCAAGAAGTAGCCGAACAGTTTTGGCAGTCCGCACAAGAAGGCAAACTGGATTCAGCGAAACAACTGGTAAGTTGGGATACTGCGGGTTACTTAAAATATTTCAAAGATGAAAAATTCGTTATTAAGCGAGTAGAGTTTGGTGAGTCTGAGGCTCAAGACGATCTGGTGAAGATAGACACAACACTTATTTTAGAAAAAAAAGAAGGGAGTGATATCCGTATTCCTACTCAGACAATATTAGTTAAAACTGAAAACGTGTGGCGTGTTCAGCTCAAGCAAACTCTTGCAGCTGTTATAAACCAAACCTTAAATGCTGCTGCCAATCAGTTTAATCAAATGTTAAAAGAAGGCATGCAGGAGCTGAGTAAAGCTTTATCAGGTTCAATGAGTGAAATTACCAAGTCGCTGGAAGAGGGCGCTAAAGGGCTTGGAGAAGCGCTAGATGGTAATGCTAAGCAGTTTGGTGAGTCGTTGAATAAGCTTCAGCAAGAGCTTGAGAAGAGTTTGCCACCTCCAAAAGATAATACGCCGACTTTTCGAAAAGAAATATGAGTTGACACTTTCACGCCTTCGACTCTCCATAAAACTCTTCAACAATCGCTAGTCTTGAACCTAAAAAACGCAGTTGAAACTACTGCGAATGCCTATAGCACTGAATCTAAGG
>CAZDMX010000470.1:0-2160 GCA_964506085.1 uncultured Thiothrix sp.
TAATTAATCCCATGAGGATCACGGAAAAGAAAACATAAATTGTGAATTGAGCTCCTAAAAGTCTAAAAGAAACCAGCAAAGCACTTACCGAGGTTGCCGGGGTAGCAATGAGAAATGCTAAAATTGGTCCCAGGCGCGACCCTTTCCTGTAAAAGCTGATCGCTACCGGTAAAGAACCCCAACAGCATATAGGAAGAATAGTTCCTACTAAGGTAGAATATAAAATAGGTTTTATCCCAGCGGCACCTAAGTGTTTCTCAATCCACTTAGTGGGAATAAATTCACGAACAGGGCTATGCACTTGACTCCACCTGCCACAACATGTAGTATGTGGCCATGGAGGATTATCCGAGAACACTGATTGAGTTTAAGGAGCGATTTGTTACCGACGATGACTGCCTCCGATATTTGGCATCGCTTCGTTGGCCAGATGGGTTTCGCTGCCCCCGATGCGGGCATAATGAAGCATGGACGACAAAACGCAGACTTTATCAATGCCGGAAATGTAGGCGCCAGACTTCGATAACCGCGGGTACAATCTTTCATGACAGCAGGAAACCCTTGAGCTTATGGTTTGAGGCTATGTGGCACATAACAAGCCAAAAATATGGTGCCAATGCTTTGGGACTTCAACGAGTACTGAACCTTGGGAGTTATCATACAGTTTGGAAATGGCTTCACAGGCTGAGACGAGCCATGGTTCGACCAGATCGAGACAAATTGTATGGAATTGTTGAGGTAGATGAAACTTATATAGGTGGCAAACGCTCTGGCAAGCGTGGCCGTGGGTCCGAGAACAAGACACTCGTAGCAATTGCCGTTGAAGACAAGGCTGGTGACCAAGATGGCAAAGGTATTGGTAGAATTCGACTCAAACGTATTCCTGACGTCTCGTCCGAAAGCCTTATTAGCTTTATTGGTACTCATGTGTTTTCCGGCACCCGCATCCGAACTGACGGTTGGAGAGGATATGAATCTCTGAAGGAAGAAGGCTATGAACACATCGTTGTTGGGCATAAAGACCTCAATATAGCACACTTGGTGGCCTCACTCCTAAAACGCTGGCTTTTGGGAACCTATCAAGGCGCTGTAAAGCCAACTCAATTAGACTATTACTTAGACGAATACACATTTCGCTTTAACCGACGTAAATCAGCAGCGAGAGGAAAACTCTTTTATCGTTTAGTACAGCAAGCAGTAATCACCAAGCCTATACTTGGGCGTGAGATAATAGGTGGCAATTCCCCTGCTGACTATAGAGCTCATGCAATTCACAACGCCCCATTTTGATTTTAAGAAACCACAATATATTGGGGGTGGTGGAGTCAAGTGCATAGCCCCGTTAAAGATTCTAAGTATATCGGCTCCTCTAATCTTTTTTTATCATCTTTACTCAATTTAGATAAGACTATGGCCACCTCATTCATATAATCTAATTGACACCTCCTGACTCTAACTACTTTACCCAGAGCCTTGATGGGCTTATCATAAGCTGAAAAATGCATCTCAACTAACAATATCTCATTAACCTTAAATTTTTCTTTTGCCTGGAACAAAATACCATGAGGAGCAATGTTAAATATTGGAGAAATATTCCAGTCATCCCAACGTAGTAAACGCTTCTTCCGATATTTCAACCAAGCTTGTTTAACTTTCAAGCGTTTACTTTTTCGGTGTTCTACAGAGCCATGGTCAAAATCCGGAATAAGCTGACTCTTGTAATACCACATACATATTTTGTCTATGTTTAGTTTAGTAATCTGCGTAAACTCAACACCTACTTCATAAATCGTATCCTCAGAGGCATTAAGCTCGTTCACCTTGGTTATTTTGCCGATCGCAACTATATCTTCTTCCTGGGGCAATAAGATCTCTAATTTACACATCTTGCCCAAATTCGGTTTATGCCCGGACTTAAAAAGCACTCCGTTGGTGCTAATATCGATGGTTATGCCTTCTTTAACATCCTGAGACATCTTTTGTCCAACATTAACATCAACTTGCATATTGCCGTCTCGCCAACGAGCATCATGATGAAGGCCTATTCTGTCTATACGGCTATAAACACTGTATTTTAGACGCAGACGTGCAGCAAAGCGAACTGATTTTCTCTTTTCATATGATGAATTATGAATTATGCCTCCGGTTACCGTTCAAAAT
>CAZDMX010000471.1:0-2158 GCA_964506085.1 uncultured Thiothrix sp.
TAAACACGGGCCTTTCAAGGAAGTTCAACGCGGAGTCTGGATCGGACGTAAAGCCCCGCAGGGCGCGGTCTGAAGCTCACATTTACTGCGTTGCAGTCCTTGAAAATGGAATGACCATTTTGCTGCGAACTGCGCCTTATAACTGCAAGCTTCAGGTCACGCAGAGACTGCAAGCAATTAATAGAGGTGCCCTTAAGAGACAATTTAATAAAGTTCAGGTGACTAAAAATGAGCAACACATCAGTCAGAAAGTATTTACAAATTACCTGTATAACAACAGCCTTCTTATCCGCTCCACCTGCCCTGGCAGATTGGTCTGGCAAAACCTCACAAAATCGATACAACAATCAATTCGGCGATTTTCCACCCGATGATATCGATCAACATATTCGAAATAGTCTGGAAAAATATGAGGCATCGATAGAACCAGCACCGGCTCAAACCACCAATCAGGCAAACCCCGGTCAATCAGCGCGCATGTCACCACAGAATTATCAACAGCCATATGGAAAATACAATCCGCAAGGAAACTATAACCCTCGACCCGGCAATTACAGAAACAGCTATAACGCACCAGGGGGTAACAACACTAGCTTTAGCGGCCCCTGGAATAACAATGGATCAAACTTTAGTATGCCCTGGGGTAATAATACGGGAAACAATAATGGCTCGAACAACAGTATGCCCTGGGGTAATAACAACGGTTCAAACTTCAGCATGCCCTGGGGAAACAACAATCGCAATTACGGCAACAAATAGAACCTTACCTTAAATCAATGAAGCACAATAAAGACTAGCAACCCAATCAAGAGTAAAAAATGAAAAGCTTACAGATTCTTGCAACCATTACCGTCCTTACCATTTCGAGTAGTGTATGTGCTGATTGGGGCTCTTTTAACAACAATAATAGCGATAATCGCTGGAATAATAATGCAAAACAAAATGCATTCAGTAACATGATGAACAATATGATGGGGGACATGTCAGGTGATGTCGACGTGGAAATTAAATTCAAAATCCGCGGCAAGGGAAAAGGAAAGAGTCAGGGCAATTATAATGGATATGGTAATCACAATAACAACTGGAATAACAACAGCGGTTATTACAATAATTATGGCAACAGTTACCAACCCTACAACTATCAGCCCTATTACCAGCCGTCTGCCCCAGCACAGAGATAACGCTTTATAAACAACCACACCTCACCCTGCCCATGCGACAGCGGAAAACCCTTTAAGACCTGCTGCCAGCCTTATTTGGATAAAAGTCAGGCGTCACCTACCGCAGAAGCCCTCATGCGCTCACGCTATACTGCATTCGTCCAGCTCGATGAAGCATACCTTCACTACAGCTGGCACCCTAATAATCGACCAAAAATCATACACTTAAACACTGATGCCAAATGGCTTGGCTTGAAAATTGTGAATACGCTCGCCGGTGAAATTGACGATAACACCGGTGAAGTAGAATTTATCGCAAGAAATAAAATTAATGGCAGAGCCCATCGTTTACATGAAAATAGCCAGTTTATTCGATTCGAAAATCGCTGGGTTTATACAAGCGGTAAATATTCAGATAAATAGTCACATTTTTAAGACCGAATCAGCAGTTTGAACTACACTCGTATGAGTAGGCACAAGTACTACACGGAGCCAGTATTGCTGGCAATAAATTGTTAAAAATAACACCACTAAGCTCGTATCACCATCATGAGAGAAATATTTATCATATTGTCGTGCTCAGCCTTGCTGTTTGCTTCTTCAAGCATTCTGAGCCAGACCGCTGACTATACAACTGACAGGAACACTACCTTCGATGATGGTGGCTTCGCTGACGCTAAAACCACGCCACAATCTAAAGCGACTCAAGCCGATAAAACCATCAGTCAAACCAAAGACACCTTGATACTGGCACAAGTTAATACACAAACACCCAATAAAAGCATTAACCCATTAAACGATTTGCCTGCAGTCTTGCCTGAAGCGTCACAAGATGAGCAAGGAACAGACATCGAAGACTTTGAATTCGTCACCACGAGCCAATCAGTCGATACAAGCTATTTTTCAGATGAAGAACTGGCCCATCTTCGCCAGTTATTTTTACAGGCAGAAAACGCTTTAAAACGTAAAAACGATGCACAATATTTTTTACTCGCCGA
>CAZDMX010000472.1:0-2156 GCA_964506085.1 uncultured Thiothrix sp.
TTAAAGCCCGAACTGGTGAAGCGCTTTGGGATTACTCGGCTGGCCTTATTCGGTTCCACAGTACGTGATGAAGCTAAACCTCAAAGTGATATAGATATTGTCGTGTCCTTCGATGGCCCTGCTACATCCAAGCGCTATTTTGGTGTGCAGTTTTTATTAGAAGATGAGTTAGGGCAAGCGATTGACCTCGTAACAGAAAAAGCCATGCGAAAAGAATTAAGACCTTATATTGAAAATGAGGCCATTAATGTCTAACCGTGAATGGAAGTTTTATCTCGAAGATATGATTTGTTTTGCCAAGAACGTTCTGGCTTACTCGGATGGTTTTGATTTAAAACGGTTTGAATCTACAGGTATTAATTATGATGCAACTATTCGTAACCTAGAACTAATGGGTGAAGCTGCCATTCATATCCCCACTGAAATAAAAGAAACGAATTCAGACATTCCCTGGCGATTATTATAGCTACACGAAATAGGCTAATTCATGGCTATCTGGGTATCGATAATGACACCTTGTGGAGCATCATAAATGACGACATACCCGACTTGCTAGAAGCACTACAGAAGATATCTGAAAAATACTGAGAGATAAGTTTTTACAATGCCAAAAAATAACACCCCCTTTCTTCCACTAAAGCCCATCCCCATGAAAGATCGCATCTCCATGATATTCCTCCAATACGGGCAACTTGATGTCAAAGACGGGGCATTTGTACTGATCGACAAAAACGGTGTGCGTACCCATATCCCCGTGGGTTCTATTGCCTGCATTATGCTTGAACCCGGTACACGGGTATCCCATACCGCTGTGCGATTAGCCTCAGAAGTAGGCACATTATTAGTCTGGGTAGGCGAAGCAGGTGTGCGCTTATACGCATCAGGGCAACCCGGTGGAGCGCGTGCGGATCGGCTGTTATATCAAGCAAAACTAGCATTGGATGATGATTTAAGGCTCAAAGTAGTACGTAAAATGTATGAAATACGATTTGACGAACCTGCACCCAAAAAGCGCAGTGTAGAGCAGCTTAGAGGCATTGAAGGGGCGCGTGTCCGAAAAACCTATCAACTCCTTGCTAAACGCTACGGCGTAGATTGGAAGGGTAGACGTTATGACCCTAAAAACTGGAACGCGAGTGATGTCCCAAACCGATGTATCAGCTCAGCAACTTCCTGTTTATATGGCATCTGCGAAGCGGCTATTTTGGCAGCAGGATATGCGCCAGCCGTAGGGTTTATCCATACCGGAAAAGCGCAATCCTTTGTGTATGATATCGCTGATATATTCAAATTCGATAAAATCGTACCGCTGGCTTTTAAAATTGCAGCAACCAACCCCCATTCACCCGATAGAGAAGTACGCCTCGCCTGTCGGGATGCCTTTCGTGAAGATAAAACACTAAAGAAAATCATCCCCATGATAGAAGAAGTGCTTGCCGCAGGAGAAATTAAACCGCCCAAAGCACCCAAAGAATCCGTTCCTCCAGCCATACCTGTGCCAGATGGCATCGGTGATGAAGGACATCGCAATGCCTAACCTTCAGGAATCCAAACAATGGCAATGATCATGGTTGTCACCGAAAACGTACCGCCACGATTAAGAGGCCGCCTAGCCATTTGGTTACTACAAGTTAGAGCAGGTGTGTATATCGGAAACGTCTCCAAACGGGTGCGCGAAATGATCTGGGAACAATGCGAACACTTTATCGATGATGGTAATATTGTAATGGGCTGGCAAACCAATACTGAATCAGGATACGACTTTCAAACACTTGGCGAAAACCGCAGAATTCCAGTCGAACTGGATGGCTTACGTTTAGTGTCATTTCTTCCCAAAGAGGACGAAAATGCTCTTTAAAAAAATGTGCAATATTTCAACAAAATATTTGGTAGAATATTTAAGGTTCTATTTTACCTTATAAACCAATCGGGTATGATTGGTATGTTCCCCACGCTGTGGGGATGAACCGTATTTTTTGATTGATAGATGTTTCTAATTCATCGATTTGTTCTGTATCTATGTACGTTTCCGATTCTGGGAGCGATAGAGAAGTGTTATTTATTATTTCTGTTATATCTTCGCCCAGTAATGAGTTGGTTGATTTTAATATATTGTTTGTTTCCTTACTCAAAACACCCGTAAACTCTTTTGAAAA
>CAZDMX010000473.1:0-2151 GCA_964506085.1 uncultured Thiothrix sp.
GGATATAAATCGCAAGCAACATTATCAACATTACACTCGTCTGGTTTTATGTCTCATACGGTGTCGATTGCCCATAGTGGACTACAGCTAGGTGATTATGTCTACTTGGGTGATCGTGTCGCAATTTACAAAACTGTATCAGGTGGCCCAGTTGAATTAGCTGATCGAGTTAAATTATATAGCGATATTATTATGGAAACCACGGATGGGGGCTCTATTAGTATAGGTGAATTGACCCACATTCAGCCTCGTTGCCATTTTGTGGCTGGCAAGTCATCAATAATTATTGGACGTCGTTGTGAGATTGCGCCGGCATGCGCATTTTACCCGTTTAACCATGGTATCGAAGCCGGTCAGCCTGTTAGAGAGCAACCCTTGATTTCCAAGGGCGATATTGAGATTGGTGACGATGTTTGGCTTGGTTATGGTGTTGTGGTGCTGGATGGTGTGAAAATTGGAAACGGTGCCGTCATTGGCGCAAACTCAGTTGTCACCAAAGACATACCAGAAAATGCCGTTGCTGTTGGCAGTCCTGCGAAAGTCATTAGAATGCGCTGAGCTCCTATTATTTATGTTTCATGTTCCTATCGTCCTGATTGTGTTTAACCGGCCTGACCTGGTTAAAGGCCAGATCAATGCGTTGCGCGCGTTAGCGCCATCACAGCTCTATGTGATCGCTGATGGGCCTCGCGCCAATAACGATGATGACCATGCCAGGTGCAGAGCGGTCAGAGAAGCAGTAGATCAGGTGGATTGGGATTGTGCCGTTATCAAGGACTATGCCGACGAGAATATGGGTTGCGCAAAGCGAATCGTTAGCGGGTTGGATAATGTCTTTTCGCAGGTTGAGCGAGCCATCATTCTTGAAGACGATTGTTTGGCGCACCCAGCATTTTTCGATTTTTGCAGCGAGTTGCTCGACAAATACGCAACGAACCATGAAGTGATGCAAATTTGCGGGACGAATCTATGTAAAGACGTAGATTCGTCAGTATCAAGCTATCGGTTTTCTTGTCACGTGGTTTGTTGGGGCTGGGCAACTTGGGCCAGAGCATGGCAGAAAAATGAGCTCGATATGACGCTCACTGATGAAAGAATCCATGCTCTTCTCAGGCAGAACTTATCTGACCGTGAGGCCGTGGCGCATTGGCAGTGGTTAATTGCTAAGGTGAGAAAAAAAGAGTTGGATGCTTGGGATTATCCTTGGCAATTATCTATTTGGCGCGAGCAAGGCATATCTGTATTGCCGAATTATAACTTAGTATCCAATCAAGGCTTTGGCGAGGATGCAACTCATACTAAAAACCCCCGCTCCCCTATGGCTAACCTAGCAACAGAAGGCATGGTATTTCCATTGGTGCATCCTATCTCTATCAGTGCCGATGTACCAATGGATGCTAGGTTTGTTCAGGAAATTCTCCTTGCGAAGAGTAAAAAACGGCAGAATAAAAGCTTCATTAAAAGAGTCCTGTCTCGAATTGCAAACATGTTTGGTTCAAGATAGGGCGGTTTTGTTCTCGCATGGTTAGATATAAGTGCCGACACAACCTGTGTTGTATGGTGTTCTTTCCGAGAAAATCTCACATACCTTATTCATGTATGTTGATTTGGCGGTAAGCGCGACAATATCACAAAAATTAAATTAATTTATCTTCCGTATGTTTAGCCTTTGTTAATTTTCTGCTTTTATAATCAGTAACGCTGGCCTGCAGTGATAGCTATTACTGTATAAAGGGGTTTGCTGGTCTGTAGTGAGGTAAGTCGAAATCGTAATTTATTGTGGCGTTAATATTTAAGTAGGTTTTTGCAGAGGCTGTCGACTAATTTTACAGTCGTCGGTTTTTCTTACATGTCGTTGAATAAGAATGGTGACTTAAGTACTATACGGTAACTGAGATCAAGATATTTTTTTGACGTTAGAAAATTTCCCCATATAAGTCTTTGTTTTTTTAAGAGTATATTTTTTGACATAATGAGTTGATTAGCAATTTTATGTTTTGGCACTCGGATTGCATTATTCAGAGATACACATTCTTGCCATTGGTAACAGTTAGGTATGACTAATTTATGAAAACGATTTTTAGTAAAAAAACGACGGTTAATGCACTAGTAATCATTGCATCAATGCTGGTTTTAGCAGCGTGTGGCGGA
>CAZDMX010000474.1:0-2148 GCA_964506085.1 uncultured Thiothrix sp.
AGATCAAGATCAGCGCGATGTCATTAAGTATCAGCTTGAAATCAAGATTCCATTTGTTGATTTTGCCGAGTTGCACTTTATCTCTGCGTTGCATGGCACGGGTGTTGGTCATTTATTTGAATCGGTTCAGGATGCCTACGCATCAGCTATGATGAAGGTATCGACTTCGCGTATGACGCGATTGTTAGAAACTGCGGTTGAAGCACACCAACCACCCATGCGACAAGGCAAGCGCATTAAATTGCGCTATGCACATCAGGGCGGCAGTAATCCTTTCACGGTGATTGTTCATGGTAACCAAACTGTCAATTTGCCCGAATCTTACAAACGCTATCTGATGAATTATTTTCGTAAGACACTGAAGCTTAAAGGCACTCAAGTTAGAGTCCTACTTCGGACGGGAGATAATCCGTTTGAAGGTAAAAAAGTGAAAAGAAGCAAAATTACGCGTCATGCTCGTCATGGCTAATGCGTTCACTGTAGGGTCGGTGTAGCTTGCGAAACCGATCATAAAAGCTTGGAATACCTTTTATACATCCCGCTAGGCATGTTTGCAGGACTCATGGCAGGACTGTTTGGTATCGGTGGCGGTCTGATTATCGTACCCGCGCTAGTCGCTATCTTTAGCTATCTTGGTTTCGATAACTCGATCACCATGCACCTTGCCATCGGCACTTCTCTTGCTACTATTATTTTCACCTCTATTTCATCCATTTGGGCGCACAACAAAAAAAACGCTGTACTGTGGTCTGTTGTGAAAAAGCTCGCATTGGGTATTATGATCGGCGCGACGGCTGCGGGACTTATAGCTGACCTCATTCCTTCCAAAGGCTTGCAGTGGTTTTTTGCTTTCTTTGAATTCTACGTTGCTGTACAAATGATATTAAATATCAAGCCTGATGCATCACGACAGCTACCGGGGAATACCGGTATGTTAGGAGCTGGCACGATGATAGGCAGCGTATCATCATTCGTTGGTATTGGTGGTGGCACACTGACCGTGCCTTTCCTGATGTGGTGTAACATATCCATCCATAAAGCCATTGCAACTTCAGCAGCTTGCGGTCTACCTATTGCTGTTGCGGGCACTCTAGGCTTTATCATTAGTGGATGGGGAGATGCAGCCTTACCTAACCACTCATTGGGCTATATTCACTTACCTTCACTGCTTGGAATTGTCAGTACAAGCATTTTATTCGCACCTTTAGGGGCGAAATTAGCCCATCGTTTACCCGTTAAACCCTTAAAACGAGCCTTCGCAGGACTGCTTTTTCTATTAGCATTTTATATGTTTTCTAGATAGTTACCTCATGTCTTAAAGTACAAGAGAAACGTAGGTTGGGGTGACACAAGGAACCCCAACAATATCAAAAGCATCGTGTTGGGGTTCGTTCCTCGGTAACTGCTCCTGCGTTACCCTGCACCCATGGAGTCGCCACCCGCAACCTGCTGATTTTATGGATTATTACTATGCACATAATCAGGAATAGTTATTATAATTCTTTTGCAGCATATCGAAAACAATCAGTCGTATGATCATTCACCATCCCGGTAGCTTGCATCAAGGCGTAGCAAATTGTGGTTCCAATAAATTTGAATCCACGCTTTTTTAGGTCTTTACTCATCGCATCGGATTGTGGTGTGCTCACAGAGACTTCAGACAGGTTTTTCGGATGATTGACTTTTGGCTTCCCATCAACAAACTGCCAAATATAGGTGTCGAAAGAACCAAATTCTGCTTGAACCTTGATAAAATATTTAGCATTAGTAACGGTCGAGTTTACTTTAAGTTTGTTGCGCACGATAGCTGGGTTCAACAGTAACTCGGCTATTTTTGCTTCATCATATTCCGCTATTTTTTTCACATCGAAGTGATCAAAAGCTTCACGATAGCCTTCTCGCTTATTCAAAATGGTTGACCAGCTTAACCCTGCTTGTGCGCCCTCAAGTGTGAGGAACTCAAACCACAAACGATCATCGTGAACAGGCACACCCCATTCCTCGTCGTGATAAGCTTTTTCTAAATCGTTTCCTTCTGCCCATTCGCATCGTTTCTTGTCCATCTATGCCCCCTCGAAGCAGACAATTAAGTCAGTTTACCGTGACACTGTTTGTATTTCTTACCCGAACCACAAGGGCAAGGTTCGT
>CAZDMX010000475.1:0-2143 GCA_964506085.1 uncultured Thiothrix sp.
TAGATTCAGTGCTCTAGGCATTCGCAGTAGTTTCAACTGCGTTTTTTAGGTTTAACCTTAATGCCATAGCGCAATAAACTGTAAACAGCTTTATTCGCATCATAGAGATTTTTTCCACCACCAAGTGCTGAGGCTCTATCAAGCTCCCGTAAAGCTTTATTGATTAATGTGCCATTCGTACCCTGCTTGCGTAGCCAAGTGGCTAACAGGTCTTCTTCGATGTTTTTATTATTCTTGCGGTCTTGCCAATCAGCTAAATAATCATATTGCAGCCTGTTTTGAAAGAACTTAACTACATGATTTTGAGTGATTCTTTCTAATTGACCCATATTGTTCATGGTGCAGCCCCTAATGCAGGTATTGATCTACAATACTATCTAATCGCTCAACCAGATACAAAGGTAATGATAATAAAGGATATTCAACCGCTATTTTCTGTTTCTTTCGTCGTATGGTTGTAGTGATGTTTTGTTCTAAGGGTAACGAGGCATCAAGCCTAATGGCTAAAGGAGATTGCTTCTCCCCCATAAACTGATGCAGTGATTTCAAGCTTCCCGTTGCTCCCGCCTTAACCTCAATAGGTATAATCTGCCCACCTAATGTAATAACAAAATCCAGCTCTGCATTGGATGAACGTCCTTCGCGTAACCAGTAGGTTAATTCTCTGTTGCTCGTATCATTGAGTAGTGTTTGTAAATGCTGCCCCACAAACTGCTCGGCAATCGCACCTTCATTAACCAGCTTCATATCATCCAGCTGCGAAATCACCCGCCAGTCAAGACCGCAAATCGAATTCATCAACCCAATATCTAGAAACAATAATTTATACACCCTGTCATTCATATCTGCTTGTAAGGGAAGCCCCGAACAATGGCTATGCGTTACCTTGCTAATCACACGCGCCATACATAACAAATCCAGATCTTTTTTAATAGTGACACTTTGATCATGTGAAGAAATATTACTGTATTTAACTTTTTCACCGATATGACGAGCCACAAAATTAAAGACACTGGTCATTCGGTTTAGATTTCTGGAACTCGCATACTTTGGAAAATCATCACGGTAAGTATCAATAATAGATTGATGAACTTCCATTACCTTTCTGTAACTTTGTGACTCCGCAAAAACAGCAATCGCTTCTGGCATACCACCGACAAAATAGTAACTCCTCAATAGCTGTAATAAACGTTGATGTGCAATCTCACCAATTTCCTGACCTAGCTGATACTGTGTCACCAGTGCATATAATTTGTCTTCTCCCACAGCAAGTAGAAACTCTGAAAAAGTCATCGGCTCCATATGTAGATATTGAACTCTGCCAACAGGCATTGAAAAGGAATGATCCGATAATACAAACTCAAGCAATGAACCCGCACTAATAACGGGCAATCCAGGCTTGTCTTCATAAAAATAACGTAATGTAGGGATTGCCTCTGGAATAGCCTGAATTTCATCGAGAAATAAGAGTGAGTCAGCATTCTCAATAGTGGCATCAGTAGGCATATTGGGAAGGAATTCAATTTGCTGAATAATTTGCTCAGGATCTTTGCTTGCAAATACAGGATTTAATTCGGAGTATCGTTCCAGGTTTACATTAAATAATGTCAGCGGCTGTTGTTCAGCAAACAACTCGACCAGCGTAGACTTCCCCACCTGTCTGGCTCCCCTGATAATTAGCGGTTTCCTGCTCTTGTTTTTTATCCAGCGTTCAAGAAATTGTAATTGTATGCGTTGCATCAAAAATAGTTTTTTGGCAATAGAGATGGGGATTATAGCATAGAAAAGCCTGTAATTATTATTTTATGGGTGTGTTTTAATACTCAAAGAACCGAAAGTAAGCTGTTATTTAGCCTAAAATGACAAAGAAGTCATCAGGCACAACAAAATCCCCCTTCGCCAAACCAATCACCCCGTTTCTCTATAGCATTTTAATGGATAATCGAGAATGGATAATTGAAAATGCTGGTGCATGTCATAATTATTAATTCTCAACTAACCATTATCAATTTAGCCGTGTTTTACCCGTCAGTAGCTCTTGCATCATGCCTTGTTTAATGGATTTTGTTTTTTGTAGACGGGATTGTAGGGCTTCTATTTCTTTGTCCATATCAGACAGCACATTCGCTATGGCTTTTTGTTC
>CAZDMX010000476.1:0-2134 GCA_964506085.1 uncultured Thiothrix sp.
GACGCTTTCAGCTGCCCAATATTATGGTTTCGTGAAGGTATGTCGCTGCATCAAATAAATTCATTAATCCGTGGCGCAGGTTACCACGGTCGTTATGTGTAAAAAACAGGACATACATGAATCTAAATAGTTATATCAAATCGTTACCCACAAAAAGAAAATTAAGCGAAGTTAAAATAAAAATAATAACTCGCTTATGGGGTAATGAATCAGATAAATTCCCCAAACCTTGGGTTTCTTCTGAAGAATTATTGAAACTGACGGATCAAAAATACTTTGATAGGCGTACTAGAGAATTAAGAGATCAGCTTGGTTGCAATGTTGAAAGCTCATATATTGAAAAGTTTAATGGTCATGCTTGGAGACTAAAATCTAGCAAACTAGCACCACCACAAGACCGGGATTATCTAACTCAAAACCAGAAAGATAAATTATTTAATGATAATGATTTCACTTGCGTGACTTGTGGTTTAAAAATATCCGCAGGTATACGGGGGTTACAGGCTGACCACAAAGTTCCTCTCTCACGGGGTGGATCAAATGACCTCATTAACTGGCAGCCTATGTGCAACAACTGCAATGTCGGAAAGAGAAGAGCATGTGAAGGTTGTTCTCTTGAGTGCAAAACATGCTCATGGGCATTTCCTGAGAAATTTGGTGTTAAAACAATGGTATCAATTAGTGAAAAAACTTTGCGCCGTGTTGATGCCTATTCGGATAAAGTAGGCACAACACGTGACAAAGTAATGGAAGAAGCATCAGAATATTATCTCGATGAAAAAGAGAACAACTAAGCTACTTCTTTCGCATTGTTAGCAGCATCAAGAGCTTTGAATATTTCTTTACCTACCGCCTCAGCAACAGGTGGTGGAAATGCATTACCAACTTGCCTATACGCTGGAGTTTTCTTTCCATAAAATTCCCACCAATCAGGAAAGCCTTGGATTCGGGCAGTCATTCTTACAGTTAATAACGGCATGTTTTTAAATTCTTCTTTATCTTTGTAACCAGTGAAATTTTTTTCAGGTGGCTCATTGCCAACTATATTGCCATTTACATGTAAGTCTTGCCATGCCCGCCTAGATCTTGTCGGGCCAAGATCTGGCCCTCCATGTTTCTTTGAGCCACCAACTAACGTTGGTGCAATTTTATTGGCTTTAGCTTTCCAATTGTCAACCTCAGTCCAGCCATTTTCAGCCATTAAGTCATATAGAGCTTCACCAACCGTCGGTGGCTTAATTTTATAATCTGGCCAATTGAATGAGTCAGCATATTCAGGCTTGAGAGCCACCAAAACAACCCGAGGCCTTAATTGTGGCACGCCAAAATCAGAGGCATTCAACAATTTCCAAAAGGTTATGTATCCAAGTTTGTTAAGTGACGCATCAATTTCACTTCTGTAAGAATCAAATTTTGGCTCTAGCAGGCCTGAAACATTTTCAAGCATTACTGCTTTAGGTAAAGTTCTAGCGACAATTTTTAATGCCGCAGGAAAAAGGTCTCTCTCATCATCTTTTCCTAATTGCTTTCCAGCTTTAGAGAATGGAGGGCAAGGTACACCGCCAGCAACTAAGTCAATTCCCTTATAATTATGAGCTTCATGCTCAGCAAAATATTCAACACAGCCTTCAATTATTCTTTCCCAGCCAAGAGAGTGAACATCGTTGTTATACATCAGCGTTTTACATGCAGGCTTCTCAATTTCAATTAAAACCTTATGCTTAAATCCCGCTAAATGAAGCCCTAATGCTTGGCCACCAGCTCCGGCACATAATTCAATAGAAGTATATTCTTGAGGCATAGGTATCAATCTCTTGTGTTAGTGTCCATATGAACGTATAGTAAATGAATTATTTACCAATGTAAATGGTTTATTTACTTTTATGAACGTTTTATCTCCAGAAGAAATTATTGAGCAAGTGAAAATTGTAACCGGTGACAGGTTTGATAGCGACCTTGCAAAAAGGCTTAATATAGATAAACAGTCTTTCCCTCAATATAAAAATAAAAAAACCGTAGATTTACAGCAAAAAATAATAACATTGCTGCTTTCAGAGATACGCAATAAAAATGAAACACATAACAAATAGCTCCAGCGGACAGTTTAAAGCGTCACTTTTTTTGCATTCGCAAA